>CANKTT010000071.1 GCA_947486505.1 Actinomycetota bacterium
ACTCAGGCCGCGCTCGAGCTTTATGAAGTCGATGATCTGGGCCTTGATCGGTTAGATCGAGCGGTACTGGTGGCTCTCATCGATAAATTCGGTGGCGGTCCAGTAGGGCTCTCCACTTTGGCCTTAGCAGTGGGCGAGGAGCCGGAAACCGTGGACACAGTTTGCGAGCCGTTTTTGGTGCGAGAAGGCTTCATAACTCGCACACCGCGCGGTCGCGTTGCCACGCCAGCCGCGTGGACCGCCCTTGGCCGAAAACCACCCATCTTGTCCAATCAGCTACCGCTCGAGAACTGATAGGCGGGTCACTGAAGCTGAAATTTGGTGCGCTAAACTTATGGGACGCCATTCTTTTGAGATGGCGTAGTTTTTGCTTCCGATACGAAAAGGCTTAACAAGTGGCTCAGCATTATCGTCCCGTTCGGTCGCTATTGATCTTTTCCGTCGGCATTGTCGCCTTGCTGGTTTGGGCTTTCCTGCCTGGTGAACGCCACACCCCAAAACTCGGTTTGGACCTGCGGGGCGGTACTCAAGTAATTTTGTCGCCTTCGGTAGCAGCCGGCGAGACGCTTTCGCAAGAACAGTTAGATCAAACGGTTTCGATCATTCGCCAACGTGTTGACGGCTTTGGTGTTGCTGAGTCTGAAGTAACGATTCAAGGAACTGGTAACGGCGCAAAAATCATCGTCACTATCCCAGGTGAAACAAGTCGTACCGTTGTGGATCAACTTAAGACAACTGCGCAATTGAACTTCCGGCCAGTTCTAGCGATTGATTTCGGTACGCCGCAACCAAGCGAATCTCCGAGTGCAAGTAGCTCAGCTAGTACTTCCGCATCACCATCGGCTAGTTCGTCACCAGATGCAAGTGCTACTCCAAAGCCAAGTCCTTCGCCATCTGCCTCGGTCGCACCGGAGTCCCTAGTCCCACCAATTCAATCTCCTGATGGATCAGGCGACTTTGCAGACAGATTCGCAGCACTTGATTGCGCCGACTCAGATGTTCTCAAGGGATCGACTGACGATCCCGCTCAGTACTTAATCAGTTGCGAAAAAGATGGTTCGGTGAAGTACGCGCTCGCACCAGCCGATCTAGTTGGAACTGACATTGATAGTGCTACCGCAGGCTTACCCCAGCAGGGCGCCGGTGGCTGGCAAGTTGAGTTAATGATGACAACTGCTGGTGCAAAGAAGTTTGCTGACTCAACCACAAAGCTTTCAAAACTTGAATCACCTAATGATCAATTTGCAATCGTTCTAGATGGAGTTGTAATCAGCGCTCCCGCTGTCAATGAAGCGATTCTTGGCGGATCAGCAGTGATCTCGGGATCGTTCACAGCCGACGAAGCCCGGGCACTCGCTCAGGTTTTGAAGTATGGTGCGCTTCCCGTTGGGCTCGAAGTTGATGAGGTCCAGCAGATTTCACCAACTTTAGGTAGCGATCAATTGCAGGCAGGTTTGATTGCCGGCGGCTTCGGATTGCTGTTAGTTACTGTTTACCTACTTTTGTATTACCGCGCGTTGGGCGTCATTGCCGTGGTGAGTTTGGTTGCAGCTGCCATCATGACTTACCTAGTTTTTATCATTCTTGGGCGAGGAATTGGATTCACACTAACTTTGTCAGGCGTAGCTGGAGCAATTGTTGCAATTGGTATTACTGCAGACTCCTTCATCATCTACTTTGAACGAATCCGAGATGAGATTCGCGAAGGCAAGCGTCTGAGAGTTGCCATCGATCAGGGTTGGATCAGAGCACGACGAACGATTTTGGCAGCCGACTTCGTTTCCTTACTAAGTGCAGCCATCTTGTACTACCTGTCGGTGGGTAGTGTTCGAGGATTCGCTTTCACGCTTGGTTTGATTACGTTTGTGGACATTGCAGTAGCCTTCCTATTCACTCGCGCCTTGGTTACCAGGATTGGTAATTCCAAGTGGATGAACTCAGGCTCAGCGTGGACTGGAGTTTCGCCAACTCGTCTTGGGGTCAAAGCGTCAACATCGGAGGTTAACTAATGGCTAGTTTGAGTGAACTGGGTAATGACCTCTATCGCGGCGATGTCTCTTACAACATTGTTGGACGACGTAAGGCTTGGTACTTAGTATCTGCAATTCTGATTATTCTTTCGATTGCAACCCTGGGAGTTCGCGGCCTGAATCTAGGTATTGAATTCAAGGGTGGCGCTGAGTTTTCTGTACCGCTAGAAGTGGCAAACGACGAGTCGATCGCCCAGGCGCGCGAAACTGTTTTGGCCGCAGGTGAGACACCTTCTACGGTCACGATCATCGGTGGCAAAACCGTGCGGATCCAAACTCCAGATCTCTCAACTGAGGCATCTAACGCCTTAAGCGCAGCGCTTGCTGAGTCGTTTGCGGTCGAAGAAGCCAACATCAAGGTTCAACTTGTGGGGCCGAGTTGGGGTGATGAAGTAACTAAGAATGCATTAAGAGCACTTTTCGTCTTTTTAGTGCTGGTTGCAATCTTCTTGTCTTTTTACTTTGAATGGCAAATGGCTGTTGCCGCCCTGGTTGCACTTGCTCACGACGTTTTAATTACGGTCGGTATCTACGCATTAAGCGGCTTTGAAGTCACACCAGCAAGTGTTATTGGTTTCTTAACCATTCTTGGTTATTCGCTCTATGACACGGTTGTTGTTTTCGACAAAGTAAAGGAAAACACTCATGGCATTCATGGCGGATCGCGAACTACCTACAGTGAAGCCGCAAACCTCGCTTTGAACCAAACACTAGTGCGAAGCATCAATACTTCGGTAGTTGCATTGCTTCCAGTGCTATCGATTTTGGTAGTTGGGGTCTCATTACTGGGTGTTGGAACGCTTAATGATTTAGCGCTCGCGCTGTTTGTTGGCACGGCAGTTGGTACTTACTCATCGATCTTCATCGCCACTCCGATCTTGTGCCAGATGAAGGAACGTACTCCCGACAACATCGCATTGGCAAACCGAGTCGCTGCTCGTCGCAAGGGTGGCGATGCTTCTAATGACGTAAAGCTCGAAGTTGTAGTAGGTGCACCAACGGTTTCTTCGAGTGGTCCGCGACAACAGCAAGTTAAGAAAACCCGATCCCGTAGATCAGGAAAATAACCAGTAATGGATCGCGCTGGAGTGGCTGCCTTGATTGCAGAGATTCCTGATTATCCACTGCCAGGAGTGAGCTTTAAGGATGTCACTCCAATATCAGGTAACCCTGATGCAGTTCGTTGGGTTAACGCCGAAATCGCGGCAAGGTTCGCATCATCCGGCATCACCCAGATCGTTGGCGTCGAGGCTCGAGGGTTCATTTTAGGAGCAGCGTTAGCAGTGCACATGCATCTGGGTTTTGTTCCTATTCGCAAGAGTGGAAAGTTGCCAAGAGCAACTTTTCGAGCAGAGTACGAGTTGGAGTATGGAGCTGATTCCATTGAAATCCATCAAGACGCGTTGTCGAAAAATGATCGCGTTCTAATTGTTGATGATGTGTTGGCCACAGGGGGCACTGCATGCGCCGCAATCGACTTGATCGAAGAGTGTGGAGCGCAGGTACTAGGGATAGCAGTTTTTCTGGATCTGACGTTTCTTGGCGGCAGCGCTAAAGTGGCGAATCGTGACCCAAGAATCGACGTCTTCGCAGTCCTGTAGCTTTCCAAATAGAATGTGGGGAAGTTAGGGAGGCAACATGGCAACTGAATTATCAACTGGCCTGCCACTTGCCTTAGCGGAGCGATTCCCACAAGGGTTACAGACCCCAATTCCCCAGCAGTTGCGAGAAGTACTTGACACGCTTCATAAGTTTCACCCGGGCAGTGATGAGTCAGAAATTGTTCGAGCATTTCAAACCGCTGACTATTTCCATCGCGCGCAAAATCGAAAGTCGGGCGAGGCTTACATAACTCACCCAATAGCGGTTGCCGGATTGCTCGCTGATTTGGGTATGACATCACCCACGCTAATAGCAGCTCTATTGCACGACACTGTTGAAGATACTGAATATGACTTGGCGCATCTGCGTGCTGATTTTGGTGATGAAATAGCTGGTTTAGTCGACGGCGTAACGAAATTAGACAAAGTCAAGTACGGTCAAGCTTCGGCTTCAGAAACTGTCCGCAAGATGGTTGTTGCGATGGCTAGAGACATCCGAGTGTTAGTCATTAAATTGGTTGATCGGCAACATAACATGCGAACTCTGTCGTATTTGCCGGTAGAAAAGCAAGAACAGAAAGCCCGCGAAACCTTAGAAATCTATGCGCCGTTGGCACACCGTCTGGGCATGAATTCCGTTAAGTGGGAACTCGAAGACCTGGCCTTTGCTTCCCTTTATCCAAAGATGAGTGACGAGATTGCGCGCCTAGTTTCGCAACGTGCGCCCGCTCGCGATGAAAGCCTTAAGACAATTGTGGATTTTGTCGACTCAGATCTTGCGGAGAATGAAATTACCGCGGCAGTCAGCGGCAGACCTAAGCATTTTTACAGTATTTATCAAAAGATGATCGTCAGAGGTCGCGACTTTGATGACATTTATGACTTGATCGGGGTACGAATCCTGGTCGATAGCGTTCAGGATTGCTACGCAACACTTGGAATCATTCATAACCGCTGGAATCCAGTGCCCGGAAGATTTAAAGATTACATCGCTATGCCGAAGTTTACGATGTATCAATCCCTTCACACCACGGTGATTGGACCAAATGGTAAGCCTGTGGAGTTCCAAATCCGAACTCAGGAAATGCATCGTGCCGCAGAGTTTGGCGTTGCCTCGCACTGGCGCTACAAGCAAGAGAAGGTAGCCGGTAAAGATGGGCCAGATGATCTTGGTTGGGTTCGACAGCTTCTAGATTGGCAACGCGAGACTGCAGATCCGGGGGACTTCCTTGATTCGTTGCGCGATGACTTAGGCGCTGCCGAGGTTTACGTATTTACCCCTAAGGGCGAAGTTCTAGCCTTGCCAGCGGGCAGTACGCCCATTGACTTCGCTTATAGCGTTCACACCGAAGTTGGCAATCGCTGTGTTGGTTCCCGAATCAACGGCAAGCTAGCCCCGCTTGACACAAAGTTGGCTAACGGTGACAACGTTGAAATTATTACCAACAAATCTGATTCTGCAGGTCCGTCCCGCGACTGGATCAACATCGTTGCTAGCGCCCGAGCCAAGTCAAAGATCAAGGCCTGGTTTTCAAAGGAGCGTCGCGAGGAAGCAATTGAAACGGGTAAAGAGGCCATAGTACGAGCCATGAAGAAGGGTGGTGTGCCACTTAGGTTGCTAACCAACAGCATGCTTAACACTTTGGCCTTGGAATCAAACTACGCCGACGTTAGCGCACTTTACGCAGCTGTCGGCGAAGGGCACTTGGGAGCCCAAACAGTAGTAACTCGCTTGACCGCTTCACTGGGTGGAGATGAAGGTTTGATCGAGGACGCGTCAGAGCAAGTGCTGCCAAGTCGAGTCGCACATCGTCGAGACGCAAAGCCAGATCCAGGAATCACAGTTATCGGTGCAGACGATACCTGGGTGAAGTTGTCACGCTGTTGCACTCCTGTGCCCGGAGATGAAGTGCTTGGTTTCGTAACGCGAGGGTCAGGCATTTCGGTCCATCGAGTCGATTGTGTGAATGCAAATGATCTACGAACTCAACCCGAGAGACTTGTCGAAGTCACCTGGACACCTGGCCAGAGCAGCGTTTTTTTGGTCAACATTCAAGTCGAAGCACTTGATCGCGCTCGTCTACTTTCTGACGTCACGCGCGCGCTGTCAGATCAGCACGTGAACATCTTGAACGCTTCAGTCACAACGACTAGAGATCGTGTGGCCATCTCACGCTTTACGTTTGAAATGGGTGACCCGTCACATTTAAATCAAGTACTACGTGCAGTAAAGGGTATCGATGGCGTCTATGACGTTTATCGAGTTTGATAACGAACTAACCTAAATTTGCAGCACCTGAACGAGCGGCTTCAAGTAGGCCTTGAGCTTGAGCGATCTGAGACTCAAGCTTTGTTACATCACTTGATTTCCCAGCGGTTTGAGCTGCTGCCTTTTGCTTTTCTAGTTTGGCTATGCTCGCTTCAAAAGAAGTTACAAGTGAGTTTGCACGATCAACCACTTCTGGCTTTGTGCGATGCCACTGTTCTTCTTGAAGGTTGCGGATCGCATCTTCGACTGTCTTGAGGCGACTTTCCACCTTCTCTTTATCATTTCGAGGTACGTGGCCAGCCTTCTCCCAAGACTCTTGAATATCTCGTAGGGCGGCCTTTGCCGCATCAACATTTGTGATGGGCAGCAAGGCTTCAGCTTTCTTGAGTAATTCCAGTTTTACTTCTAAGTTTTTTCCTAACTCCTCGTCACGAACGGCGTTTGCCGCATTGCGACTCGCGAAAAACTTATCTTGCGCTTCCTTAAATTCCGCCCAAAGTTTATCTTCTTGACCTTTGGCCGCGCGTGCTGTGCCTTTCCAGTCATCCATAAGTTTCTTAAATTCGGTAGTCGTACTTGCCCAATCTGTGGACTCAGCCAGTTCGCCAGCCTTCTTGATAAGTGATTTTTTGGCAGAAACAGCTTCCGTGCGAGTTGCGTCTAAGGTTGTGAAGTAGGCGCGACGTGCCTTATCAAAGGCTGATCGGGCGTGACTAAAGCGCTTCCAAAGCTCTTGCTCTTTGGCGCGATCCGCATTGGGAAGTTTTTGCCATTGATCGAGAAGTTCTTTGTATTTTTCGCCAGTAACTTTCCAGGCATTCGAATCAGCGAGCGACTCGGCTAAGGCCACAATCTCTTCTCGCTTTGCCAAGGCGGCAGCCTTGGCTTCGGCTTTCTTAGCACTAGTGGCAGCTTTGTATTCCTCGATGCTTGCGAGCAACGATTCTTTACCAGCACGGATCTTGTCGAAGTCACCCAATAGATTCGGGTTCTCGATTGCCTTATCAATTCGCTCAATTAAAGCGGAGATGGATTCGACGTTGCCTTTACCGTCCTTGAGACGAGCCACAGCTAGTTCAATCTCGGAAATCAAATCGTGATAGCGCTTGGTAAAGAACTCCAAACCGTCATTTGGCTCACCGGCTGCATACTGCCCAACTTTGGTGGGACCTGAAGGTCCAGTCAGGAAAACATTTCCTTCGTCATCTACATAGCCAAACTCGTTAGTTGTTGTCATGACGCGTCCTATTTCTCGGGTCCC
>CANKTT010000072.1 GCA_947486505.1 Actinomycetota bacterium
CGATCGACAACATCAAAACAATCCAAATCAGGCCAAAGAAGAACTGTGGTACCCATTGAATGATCTGCTCTTCGGTTGAGAATGAAAGGATTGCGAATGCTATTGCGCTAATGGCGTATTGCGCACCCGTTCCACTCAGGAATGGGATTTCGCCACCGAGTTTCTTTTGAACCAGGTATCCACCGCTAGTTCCCAGCAAGGCAATGACACAGATAAAGATTCCAGTTAGCGAAGTTGTAGCGGTGTAATCGCCTTGGAAAACCTTTGGCAAAAGCAGCAATGCAATGCCCGCTACGCCCAAGAACAATCCGACAACCTGTACCCAGCGCAAGCGCTCCCCTAAGAATGGAACCGCGAACAACGATACGAGTACTGGCTGGATGCTGACGATTACGGCGCTAATCCCAGCTGAAACACCCAGGCTCACTGCATAAAAAACGCCACCAATGTAAATCACATGTAGAAGCATTCCAACTGCGAATGACGCCTTGAACTGTTCTTTAGAGAGTTTCAATGGTTGCTTGAATGCAGCGGCAATAGCAAAAAGAATCAAAGCAGCAAAAAAGTACCGAATCATTAAGAAGGTAAATGGTTCAGCGTAAGGAACTATGTACTTGGCGCCGACAAATCCAGTACTCCAGAGAAATACGAACAGCGCCGGGGCGTAACGTTCAAGTTGTTTAGGCACTTAGTCAGTACCTGCATCAAAAGCTGCTCGATTAAGTCCCGCATCGGAATCATCATTGGCCTTTGAAGACATGATGGCATTTGATTGACCTGACTTCATGTCACCAACCAGTCCAAAAGTACTTGAGTCGATCTGACCCTGGGCCTGGTAAAGCTCAAGCTTTGCTCGAGTGTCTGCAATATCCAGGTTTCGCATTGTTAACTGTCCGATTCGATCAGTTGGACCGAAGGCAGCGTTTTCAGTGCGTTCCATTGAAAGCTTTTCTGGGTGATAACTTAAGGCCGGACCGCAAGTGTTAATGATCGAGTAGTCATCACCACGGCGTAAACGAATTTTCACTTCCCCGGTCACTGCCGAAGCAACCCAGCGTTGCAGTGATTCCCGAAGCATAAGAGCTTGCGGATCAAACCAGCGACCTTCATACAACAATCGCCCTAGTCTGCGTCCTTCTGCGTGGTAGTTCGCAATTGTGTCTTCGTTATGGATAGCACTTAGCAGTCGTTCGTAAGCAATGAAGAGCAGCGCCATGCCAGGTGCTTCGTAAATGCCACGACTCTTGGCTTCAATGATTCGGTTTTCGATCTGATCGGTCATGCCCAAGCCATGGCGGCCACCGATGGAATTTGCTTCTTTCATTAAATCAACAACGTCGGTGAACTCTTTGCCATTGATGGCAACTGGAATTCCTTGGCTGTAGGTGATTGTCACATCTTCAGAAGCAATTTTTACTGACTCATCCCAGAACCGAACACCCATGATCGGCTCGACAATCTCCATCGAAGCATCGAGGTTTTCTAAAGTTTTTGCCTCATGGGTCGCGCCCAGAATGTTTGCATCAGTTGAGTAAGCCTTTTCGGTGCTGTCGCGATAAGGCAAGTTGTTTGCAACTAACCACTCTGACATCTCCTTGCGTCCACCAAGTTCACTCACAAAGTCTGCGTCAAGCCACGGTTTGTATACGCGCAGGTTTGGATTCGCCAGCAAGCCATAGCGATAGAAGCGCTCGATGTCGTTGCCTTTGTAGGTTGAGCCATCTCCCCAAATGTCTACATTGTCACTGAGCATTGCTCGAACCAATAATGTTCCAGTTACAGCGCGACCGAGCGGAGTTGTATTGAAATATGGTTTTCCACCCGAGCGAATATGAAAAGCTCCGCAAGCAATTGCAGCCAAACCTTCGTTTACCAGCGCTTCCTTGCAATCGACAAGTCGAGAGATTTCGGCTCCGTATTCGCCGGCGCGAGCTGGAACCGAATCTATGTCTGGTTCGTCGTACTGGCCTAAGTCGGCGGTGTAAGTACAAGGGATGGCACCCTTGCTTCGCATCCAAGCCACGGCTACCGAGGTATCGAGGCCGCCAGAGAAGGCAATTCCAACTTTTTCGCCAACCGGCAATGAGGCAAGGACTTTAGACATGTGGAAAGTCTATTGGAGGCAAGGACGCTAAATTCCCTCTACTGGAGTGGTTCGGATCATTCGTTGATAAAACTTGCCCGGCTGACTCGTACTTGGTTGCGGTTCACCGACGTTTGAAAATCCGATATTTTGGTACGCCTTAATAGCCGTGAAATTATCCACCCAAACACCCAGGCCTTGAACTCCCCATGGCCTAACATCCACTTGCGAGTCCACATATTCTAAAAATGATCGCATAATTCCGGTTCCTCGGGCTTCAGGTCGAATCCAGCAACCTCTGATCCAACAACTTGAGGCGAAATCTTCATCAACTTGATCAACGAACATGATGCCCACATCACCGGAAGAATCAGAAGCCAATACAAAGTCAGACTTGCTGAGTCGGGTTCGCCAGTATCGCTCTGGACGCGTGGATTCAGATTCAAACGTCGCACCGAACGCCTCTGGATTTTCCTTTAATGAATCAAGTCGAATCAGGCGTACGCGCTCCCATTCGTCAGGACCGACAGGTTCAACTCGAAGCGCCAAGGTGGTTTGCGCTAACTAGCGACAAGATTTGGTGCTTGCTCTCCAGCAAGGATTGCCAATGCATTTGTTGCAGCGATGTCAGCCATAGCGGCACGCGTCTCAACTGTTGCCGATCCCAAATGTGGAATCAAGACAGCATTATCAAGTTCAAGCAATCCCGGATGGACTGTAGGTTCATTTTCAAACACATCTAACCCAGCGCCAGCGATTTCACCAGATTTCAAAGCTGACACTAATGCAGCTTCATCAACAATTGGGCCGCGCGCAGTGTTTATCAGGAACGCAGTTTTCTTCATTCGAGCAAACTGATTCTCACTCATCAAGTGGTGAGTTGCCGGTGAATAAGGACAGTGCAATGACAATATGTCACTGGATTCAATTAGTTCATCCATGGTCATGTACTTGGCATCAAGTTCTTTAACCACATTGTCTTCAAGTGGTGATCGACGAGTGTAAGCAATGTTCATGCCGAATGCCTTGGCACGGCGCGCTGTTGCAATTCCAATCTGACCCATACCAACAATTCCAAGTTGGCGACCCTGCAGTCCCATGCCAAGCATGTAGAACATTCCCCATTGCCAAGGTTCTTGGGCACGAATCACTCGCTCCCCTTCACCTAGACGACGAGTTGCCATGAGAATCAAGGACATCGCGATGTCAGCTGTTGCTTCAGTAAGTACGCCAGGAGTGTTGGTAACTAGTACGCCACGTTTTTCGCAGGCTGGCACATCAATGTTGTTGTAACCAACGGCAACGTTGGATACGGACTGAAGTTGCGGACCAGCAGCATCAAGAAGCTCGTCGTCGATTTTTTCAGTCAGCAACGAAACAATCGCATCTGCGCCAGCCACCATTGCCAAAAGTTCGCTACGGGAAATTGCATCATCGCTTTCCCAAGCCGTCACGTCATGTTCAGCTTTAAGTCGAGCTAGGCCGCCAGCCGGAATCTTGCCAGTTACAACAACTTTCGCCATTTATTCAGCGATCCATTCACCCATGATCTTGAGGCCATCTGAAATGTCACTGTTATCGATGCCCGAGAAGGCTAACCGAATGTATTGTTCGTTCTCGCCTTCCTGTGGTCGACCGAAGTGGCGGCGTGTGCAGAATGAAACGCCTGTTGCATGAAGCGCTTGCTGTGCGAAGTCACCAAGGTCTGTGATGCCTTTGTTAGCCATGGCTTCGGTTACGTCTGGGAATAAGTAGAAGCCGGCTTCAGGGGTATGCACCTTTACACCAGGCATCTGGCGCAGTAATTCCAGCGCAGTATCGCGACGCTGCTTCAAAGTATTAAGCATTACTGGAACACCGGACTGATCGCCAGTTACCGCTTCAACGCCACCGTACTGAACAAAGTGAGTAGTGCAAGATTCATCGTTGGTGTTCAGCTTTGAAATTACGTCTGCAATTTCTTTAGGTGCAATTGCAGCGCCAAGGCGCCAGCCTGTCATCGCAAACTTCTTGGAGAAGGTGTACAGGATTACAGTGCGCTCGGCCATGCCAGGAAGTGAAGCGATGGACTTTGATTTTCCTTCGTAGCGCATTTCAAAATATGCTTCATCCGAAAGCACATAAAGATTATTTGCGATCGCAATCTCAGCAATTGCTTCACGTTCGGCATCCGTTGATTCAGCGCCATTTGGATTCTGTAGGTCGTTATAAACGATTGCTTTTGTTCGTGGTGTGATCAAAGACTTAATTTGATCAAGATCAATACTGAAACCTGTTCCAGTTGCAATGTAACGGTAAGGCTTTGCGATGCCGCCAAAGTATTCAATCTGGCTTTCGTAAATTGGGTAACCCGGATTTGGGTAAAGAACTTCATCACCTGGGTTCATGATGGTTTGAATGAACTTGGTAATAACTGGCTTTCCACCCGGCTGAACCACAACATTGGAAGCATCAAAACTTAGACCGCGGTCGCCACCGACGTTTGCGGCTAGGGCCTCGCGCAGCTGAGGAATTCCAGCTCCTGGGCAATATCCAGTTTTGCCATCTGCGATCGCCTTGTTCATGGCATCGACGATGTTCTGTGAAGTTGGAAGGTTGATATCGCCTAAGTGGAACGGGAAGATTCGGTTGCCCTTTGCACCCCACTCGGCAGCAGCCAAGGAAACTGCGAATGCGGTCTCAGTACCTAAGTTGTCTAAGCGTGTTGCTAAAGCCATGAAATTCCCCAAAAGGTCTCGGTTATTCCTAGTACTTTATCGGCGCTTTAGGCTTCTAGCCATTTCCGAAATTCCAGACAGTGACCCGAGTCCCCACATCATGAAATTTTAAGGAAAAATCCCTAAACCGCGCGCTTCTTTACGGAACGAAGTCGACCACGACCGGTGTGCGTATACAGATCCTTGGGTCCAATTGGGGTTGGGACTAGCTCAATGTCCACGCCGATTCCACGCTGAACACTCTGCTTATAGATGTATTCCAATGTTGAGAAATCCTCGATCGCAAAGCCAACTGAATCAAAGATGGTGACTTGCTCGTCGTTATCGCGGCCAACTTCTTTACCAGCCAGAACTTTCCACAGGTGATTTACCGGGAAGTCAGCTGGCATCTGTTGGATATCACCTTCAACACGAGTCTGCGGTTCAAATTCGACGAACACCTTGCCCTGAGTTAACACCCCAGCGGCTAATTCAGTTTTACCTGGGCAGTCACCACCAACGCCGTTGAAATGCATTCCAGGTTCAACCATTTCTGGCGTAATGATGGTTGCCATTGCTTTATCAGCAGTAATCGTTGTAACAATGTCGGCGCCCGTTACGGCTTCGGCAACCGAATTACAGTGCACAACTTTGATTCCTTCAAATTCAGCCAAGTTACGAATTAGTTTTTCAGTTGCTTCGGAATCAATATCGAAAGCGCGAATTTCGGTGATACCAATTACTTTATGAAAGCCAATTGCCTGGAATTCGGCTTGTGCGCCGTTTCCAATAACTGCCATTACCTGCGAGTCTTTTCGAGCAAGTGCGCGAGCGGCCATTACAGATGTGGCAGCAGTACGCATTGCTGTTGCCAGAGTTAGTTCGCTTAACAACATTGGATATCCGGTGTTCATATCAGACAGCACACCAAAGCCCATCACACTGAATAGATCGTGCTTGATATTTTCAGGATGCCCATTTACATACTTAAAGCCATAACGCTCAGCATTTGATGTCGGCATTAATTCGATAACGCCCTCATCGTTGTGGGCACCAAATCGAGCTGCCTTGTCGAATTCTTCCCAGCGCACGAAATTAGCCTCGATGACATCGGCAAGTTCTGCGATGAATTCATCAACTTCAATAGCCTGAATCAGCTTGGCCATTGCTGGTACATCAACAAAACGAGTCATGTGGGGATCCTGTTCGTAAACTAGTCGTGCGGGAACTCCTAGAAACTACTGGATTTGACTGTCACATAATGCCAACAAATTGCACTAATTAGCACCCTTATTTAGCAATTTGATAGCATAAACTTAACTAATTGTTAGGAAAACCATGGATGATTTAGACCGTGCCATTCTGGCCCAGCTTCGCAAAGATGCTCGTACCTCAATTAGTTCAATCGCCAGCGACCTCAAAGTTGCCCGGGCAACTGTGCAACATAGAATCACCCGACTCGAAAACGTCGGCACGATTACCGGATACACCGTGAAAGTCAATCCCGGCTCCTCGCCCAACGTCGTGCGCGCAATTATGTCTATTGCCACTGAAGGCAATACGGCAAAGTCAGTTGTTACTCGCCTTAGCGGATCGCCAAATGTCGTTGCCGTTCACTCGACAAATGGCAAATGGGATCTGATTGCAGACATCCAAGCGGATTCACTGGAAGAGTTTGATAAAGCCATCAACGAGATTCGAGAAATGAAAGAGATTAGTTCTTCGGAAACAAACTTGCTGCTTTCAACTTACGCGTTCTAGAACTCAGTCTTTTTATAAGGCTTACCCTTTGCGTCATAAGTCCACCACGTCCCCACTTGAACACCTTCTTTAAACTCTCCGCTTCGCATCAACGTGCCGTCCTTTCGCCACCATTGCCAAGGCCCGTGCAATTCACCTTTTCGCATCTTGCCCTTTGACTGCAGAACTGCATTGTCGTAGTAACTCAATGCTGGGCCAGTTCCCTTACGGGACTTCTCTTCAATCTGATCTAAGCGAACTCGAATTAATTTCTTTAGCAAACCTTTAGGTAGCGGCTTATCCAGTGGAAAATGCAAAGATCCTTGAGTCATCTCATAGTTTGCTAACTCACTAGAAAGTTGAGTCAAAACGCTGCCGCTAAATGGGAAGTAAGAGTTGTGCTTTTTATATCCCTCAATGCCACAAATCACGCCACCTTCGACTTCAAAGGCAGGAAGGTTGTAGCTAATGCATTCGGTTGCACCTGGAATTAGGTCCCTAATCGTGGCAGCCATTTTCAATAGCACCATGCGCTGTGGCTCAGGCAAGGTGTTTAACTTGCCATCTACCAAACCAAGTTTTGCCAAGGGAAACTCCTGTTTCTAGTTCTCCACTCCAG
>CANKTT010000073.1 GCA_947486505.1 Actinomycetota bacterium
CAACTCCAATGGCTCTCCAAAGACATTTTTTTGCATAGTTCTAGACTCTCACAATTTCAGAAAACTGGCAGTAAGCCGTGATGTCGAGCCCCGGAATTTAAGAAGGCAAATTCTTACTGGCTTCAATTGCACGGATTTCCCTGCCATCAATCATCATCAAATAGATCAAGGTTGGGATCAAATCAATACTTCGCTTAAGCAGCCATTTTGTGCCGCTAGTAAGCAGCCAAATGAGATCGTCTTTCTGAGTTCTAATTGATTGCGTTGGCAGGGTATTTGACACTCGCAGTGGCAAGTTCAAGTGATTGCGGATCATGTCTGCGATTAGTTGATGTCCTAGAGATGATGGATGCATCCGGTCAACATGCCAAAAACTTCGTTCGTAAACTTCCTTTTGCTCCCACCCAGCGATAAACAAGGCTTCTTCTTGCGCAGAAACCTCTTCCAAGATTTCATTTAGGTTCAGCACTCGGCGGCTCAATACTTTCTTGACGCGCTTGGGTGCAAATGCCACTTTAGACGGATCGGGCAAACCCAGAAGCACAACAACGGCTCCTAATTCATTTAATTCCTGAATCAAAGTACGAATGGAATCCCGAATCTGAACGGGTGAGTAATTGCCACGCATCACATCATTCATTCCAACGCAAACACAAACTAGGTCGGGATTGAAGAATTTAGTTGACACTAACTGAGTGCTAACGACCGTGTGGGCCCGCGCACCATTTTTACTCAAATTGATGTACTGTTTGGCCGACAAGTCATGAGCAATGCGACCAACCCAACCTGGCCCGTCTGGATTCCCATCTGTTGAGGTGTCGCCAACACCAAATACAGAACTATCGCCAAGCGCTGCAATTCTTAACTCTGTCATGTGGCGAAGCGCAAGCAACTTTTCATTTAGTGACTTTGGGTTAACTGCCGGAGTAAATTGAGGCAATTGTTCTTGCACTTCATTTGTTTTACCGCTCATGCTGCCCTCATGTGTATTTTCAACATATTCGATGCACATTTATCCCAGCCAAATTCTTCGGCGCGCAATCTGGCTAGATTCGAAACTTTTGCAGGATCCATGTCAAGTACGGATTCAATCTCTTGACTCCACAGTTTGGCTTCCCGTGGCAAGGCACTTCCGCATGCGGGGGAAATCACTTCTGAGATGGCCGAAGAATCACGACACAATACGAAGGTGCCACAGGCCAAGGACTCGAGCGCAGCTAGCCCAAAGGTTTCAATGGGCCCGACGGCTAAAAAGCAACTCGCTCCTGCCATCAAGTTCGCAAGTTTGGCCTTGTCAGAAACAAAACCAAGGAATTCAATTGGAAGTTGTTCGGTAGCCGCTTGCTCTTCTAATCCCGCACGCAACGGGCCATCACCAGCAAGAACTAGTCGACAGTTTGGGCTCGCTGATTTGAGTTCCCTTGCGATCTCGAGCAAGAATTCTGGATCTTTTTCTTTTGAAAACCTGGTGCAGGCCAGGACATAACTCGATACCTCATTAACCGTGTCGCGCGAAGCATCTGCAATCGATTGGAATCGATTTAAGTCGACGCCAAGTGGGACCTTAACTAACCGGTTTTCAGAACTAACATCATTTGCTAGAAGTTCCCGAAACTCATGAGCTGCAAAATCTGTCGTAGCAACTACGCAATCAACTGAATTTAAAGTTTTGGTATTCCAGTAGCGAATTAGTTTGCTTTTCCAAGGTAGGCCAGGTGCGAACGCATTAATGACACCATCTAGGCGTTCATGGGCAAAAAAGCTAGTTTGAATCCCACGGTCACGAGCCCAACGGGCGACCTTTAACAACGTGGTGCGATCTGATAACTCAAGCACATCGGGATTGAATCTCGCTAATTCATTGCGAACAACTCCACGACGCAAAATTAGGCGGTATCCCCCAGTAAACGGCACGACGACTCCTGGCACTGTGATTTGCGTCCAGTTGCCTACTCGTGATGCCCGGTATTCCTTTCCAGGCACCACTGTCAAGACTTGATGGCCCAAGATTTCGTATTGCGAAGCCAACGCATCCACGGTGGTTCGAAGGCCGCCACTTTTAGGCCCATACATATTTGCAATGTGAGCGATTCGCATAGTTAAGCAGCCAATGAACTGCGGGAGTTTTCTTGGAAATTTGAAATTGCGGTTTCGTAGTGACCAACAATTGATTCGGTTAGAGATAGCCAAGTGCGGTTTCTAACCATGTTTTCGCCGTTTTGACCAAACGCAAGAATTTGCTGCGGGTTGTCGATCAGACTTTGCACAGCGTTTCGCAATTCAGTTAGCGAACCAGGCTGATACAAATAGCCATTAACGCCTGGCTCAATAAGATCAAGTGGTCCTCCGGTAGCAGGTGCTACAACTGGCACTTGGCAAGCCATGGCTTCTTGAATCACTTGGCAGAAAGTTTCTTTTTCACCAGTGGTAACCATGACATCCAGGGATGCCATTGCCTGACCTAATTGCTCGCCGCTCAAGTGTCCGGTGAATTCTGCATAAGGAAGGTGGCTAGCCAATCTCTCTCGGCTAGGTCCATCACCAATGATCACAAGCTGCACTTTCTTGCCCGAACGGGATTCCAATTTGTGAAGGATGCGTAAGTTTTCGACACATTTTTCCGGTGCTAATCGTCCAGCAAATCCGACCACAATCGTATTCTCATCAGCGCCCCAAGTCTGGCGTAAAGTTTCACTTCGATACGAGTTACTGAATTGACCAGTGTCAACACCACGTCCCCAAATCTTGATGTTTTCAATCCCAAGATTTTCCAGATACTTCATGGAATGTGTTGACGGTGCGAGGTTCAAATCTACGGTGGTGTGAATCTTTCGTATTCGTCTTTCAACTAACGGACTTATCTTTGATAGGCCATAGTGATTGACGAAGCCTGCTACGTCAGTTTGAAAAATTGCAACCGAAGGAATTTGATACTGCTTTGCAACCCTGCGGGCTTGATCTCCCAATAGAAAAGGTGAGGCTAGATGCAATACATCTGGCTTGAATCCATTGATGCGGTTTGCGATTTCTTTAACTCGAATTGTTGGAAAGTCCACTTGCGCGAGAGAATCAATTGAAATGGAAGGGACCCGATCAACATTCAATCCATGAATCTCACTCGGTCCTTTGCCAGGTGCCAAGATTTGCACTTCATGTCCCATGAGCTTTAGGTTCGTGCCAACCTTTAGCACTGAATTGGTGACCCCATTTGAACGCGGCAAAAAAGACTCGGTGGCAATAAGTATTCTCACCATCTATTTATATTGAAGTTAAGTTAGTGCCAAGGGTTTACCTAGGTTAATGTCACCTTAATTCCTTGTGACTTAATGGAATTCAGTTCTACTTATGTTCACTCGACATTTACCACATTTCGCCTGAGAAATTCAGGTTTATGGTCGACTCTGAAGTTGTGACTACCGAACCTAAGCCAGTAGCCTTTTTCAACCTGGATAACACGTTGATTCAAGGTAATTCCCTCGGTCACTTTATTTCGAGTCTGGCTGGATGCGGCCAACTCTCCTGGCGAAATATCTCGAGTTTTAAGCTGAAAAACTCAAGATTCAGAGGGAAAAAGTCAAAGTCAGAACTGGTAATCGAACAACAGGTTCAAAAGGCCTTTAAATTTTTGCAGGGTAGTCGGCAATCGCAATTCCTTGAGGAGTGCGAAGCAATCGCAAATCGATTGCTCAATTACAAGATTAATCACCAAGTGTTAAGTCAAATTCATGAGCATAAACGCAATGGACACGACACCTGGTTGTTAACCGATGCTCCAATTGAAATGGCAACCACACTTGCCCAAAAGATTGGCATGACTGGCGCACTTGGCACAAAGAGTGAAATTTTGGAAGGCACCTACTCCGGGCGCCTTGATGGTGAGCTACTCAAGGGAACACATAAGGCCCAAGCTGCGAAAGATTTGGCTTCAATCCGCTCCTATGACTTAACGCAATCATTTGCCTATACAGACTCGTTAAATGACTTACCGCTATTAGCTTCAGTTGGAAAGCCTTACGTAGTAAATCCAAACTCAGAATTAGCACGAATTGCCCGAAAAAATGCGTGGCATGAATTGTTGCCAGCAGCGTGATTGAAAGCTCAAACTTAACGATTTGGACCCACCGTGGTCGACCAGAACCTGAGCACTGCGAACGTGCATTTGATATTGCCTGGATGTCTGGAATCACAAACTTTGAAATCGACATTCGAAAGACTAAAGATCACCAAGTAGTGCTCACGCACGACGCAGACATAAAGCGCATCTCTGGAGTCGAGCTTGAGATTGCAGACTTGACTCTAAGCGAACTGCAAGAACATCCCATCGACGGTCTGTATCCATGGGTTACTTTAAACCAATTTCTTAGCAATTACCCGACCGCTCGAGTATCGATTGACTTTAAGTCCGACGATGTTTTATACCCTGGGATAGACGTGCTGAGGAATTTTCCAAACATGGATATTGTCAACGGATCGTTTTCGCGCTCTCGCACACTAACGATCCGTAAGGAACTTCCCCACTTCAGATCCGCATTGACTCCTTTCGAAGTTGTTCAAGTCATGTCTGGCATAACTCCACGCGATTCAAAATCACACCGATTAAATGCCATGGTGCCAAGACGCCAGTACGGCCTTGAAGTTGTAACCCCAAGATTCGTTCGAACCTGCATTCGCGCCGGAATCGAAATTCATGTCTGGGTAATTAATCAAGTAGATGAAGCTTCAAAGTTGCTCGAACTTGGTGTTCATGGACTTGTCACAGATGACTTTCGGGCTATTAGTTCAATCATTCGTTAAATTGCGAAGGAACGAAATACTAATTCCAGTCAAAATAGAAATCTCCACTAGATGCATTTACCAGTCTTTGGAACGACTTTGACTAATTGACTTCTGGCAGCGCGCGCATCTCACAAACAACAAAGGGCCAAATCACTAATGTGACTTGGCCCTTTGTTTTGACTATCAGGAAAGAGTTGCGCTAATGAAGCGCACCGAAATCTCAACTCGGCGGTCTTTCTTTTGAATTCTTGGCTTATTCGGATTAACTGCGCCCTTTGCATACTTACTAGCAACTCTATTGCCCTGAGCTTGATTTGCAAATAACCAAGTAGCCATTCGCAACTAGCAATAATGTTTCTATATGAGTGCAGGTGAGCAATCCAAATTTGACCACATAGTCATCGGTGGTGGCGCCATGGGCGCAGCAACAGCCTGGCAATTGGCCAAGCGTGGTCGCTCAGTGCTCTTGATTGAACAGTTCACCCAAGACCACGTTTCGGGAAGTTCTCATGGGGGCACCAGAATATTTCGCTTAGGCCATGAGCAAAAGACATACACAACCCTCGGGATGGCCGCCCTTGACCTTTGGCGCGAGCTAGAAGCGGAATCTAACGAAACACTTGTTGAGTTAATCGGGCACGTTGATCATGGTCCAGCCGAAGTTGTCGCTGACATTGAATCAAACCTCAAAGCGCAAGGACTTGCATGTGAGCGTATGTCTCCTGAGCAAGCAAATGATCGTTGGCCTGGAATCACTTTTGATGCAAATGTCGTTTACAGTCCAGACGGTGGCCGCGCTCATGCGCAGCGAACCGTTGACACTCTTTGGCGACGCATTGTTGAACTTGGTGGCGAAATATGGAACAACACCAAAGTTGAATCGGTAGTAATAGATGGTGAGTACGCAGTCATCGAAACTGCTGATCAAACTCTACGAACAAAGTCTGTCGTGGTATCCGCTGGAGCCTGGCTACCTAGATTGGTTGGTCACCACGTATCTCTGCGCCCATTGCACGCGGTTCGAGCCCAGCCTTCCCACTTCGCTCCCCGACCAGGTTTTGACAATATAGATATGTGGCCAACTTTTATACATCGCGGACTCAGCGCCCAACCTGAGGTTGAGAACAGTTGGTATGGACTTTGGACACCTGGTGAAGGCGTAAAGGTTGGCTCACACCTTGTGCACGATCAACTGGATTTGGATAATCGAAGCTTCGAGATCAACCGCATATTTGAATCAGCGCTGCAAGAATACGTAGCGCAGTGGTATCCAGGCCTGGATGCTGACAAAGTCACATCAACGACTTGTATCTATACCAATGAGCCGAACGAGCACTTCATATTGGATCGCAAGGGACCGCTTACAGTCTGCTCACCATGTTCAGGACATGGTTTTAAGTACGTACCAGCAATTGGAAAGATCACAGCAGATTTAGCAATGGGTGGCACTCAAAGTGTTAAAGAGTGGCAGTTCTAAGCCATAAGCAGAAAGTGCTCAGGCAAAGTGATTTGTCGCCTACCTTTGAACTATGACCGAAGAGCAGAAATACACAGTCGAACGTAAGTTCCCAAAGTTTGAAATTCGCCGGTATGAGGCTTGTGTATTTGCCGATGTCACCGTAGCTGCAAACTTCCAGGCGGCAGGTAGCATCGCGTTTCGCTCGCTCATTAGTTACATATCAGGAAGCAATGAGCCCAATATAAAAATTGCTATGACCTCCCCTGTGATTCAAGAATCTACGTCTGAGAACTCATCAACCAAGATTGCGATGACAGCGCCAGTAATTCAGGAGTCTTCAAACGATTTGCAGATTGTCAGCTTTGTTATGCCTGCAGGTATGACTCTTGATGACTTACCGTTGCCAACCAACTCAAAGGTTTCTCTTCGGGAGATGCCTGAGCAATTAGTTGCCATTTCTAGGTTTACTGGTCGCTGGACCGAGAGTGCATACCAACGCCAATTGGCTCAATTAAGACAGCAGCTTGATCTGAATGGAATGACTGAAATCGGTGCCCCTAGGTATGCTCGCTTTGATCCGCCATGGACCCCATCGTTCTTACGTAGAAACGAAATCCAAATTCCAATCGCAACACCGACCCAATAGACTGGTGTTTCGCAGGGGCGGTAGCTCAGTTGGTCAGAGCATCGGACTCATAATCCGTGGGTCGTCGGTTCGAGCCCGACCCGCCCCACTCAATCGGCAGCCAACTTCACTCGGCTAGGAGACCTCAACCAATGTAAATGTGGGTATCGCTGATTTGCCAGCCCGATTTTTTGCAATGATTAAGACTGCTAGTTGCCTGGCCTTTTCCTTGTAATAGTGAATA
>CANKTT010000074.1 GCA_947486505.1 Actinomycetota bacterium
GCGCATCAGCCACCACCTTCAGTGTTTCCGGCAGATGCAGCTTTTGGATTACTTAAGTCATAGCGATCGATTGCTTCCTGCACTCGCTCGGTAGGAATTTCGCCACGCTTTGCCAACATTGCCAAGGCTTGAACGGTAATGCTTTGGGCATCAACTAAGAAGTGGCGGCGAAGTGCGCCGCGAGTATCTGACATACCCCAACCATCAGTACCTAGAGAAACAAAATCATTTGGCACCCAGTCGCGAATCTGATCTTGAACGGCGCGCATGAAATCCGAAACTGCAACTACCGGACCCTCAGTACCGGTTAGTTTTTCAGTGACCCAACTGACCTTTGGTGAATCAGATGGATTTAGGAAATTATGGCGATCTGTTGCAAGTCCATCGCGACGCAGTTCATTCCAGGAAGTTACTGACCAAACGTCAGCGCTGACGCCCCAGTCTTCGCGCAGGAGTTTCTGTGCTTCCAAGGCCCATGGAACTGAAACGCCGGAGGCAAGAAGTTGGGTACGCGGCCCCTTGGCATCTGCATCTGGCGCAAGTAAGTACATTCCGCGCAGGATGCCGTCAGTATCAACGCCAGCAGGCTCGACAGGTTGCACGTAAGGCTCGTTATAAACCGTGAGGTAGTAATAAATGTTTTCAGGGTTTTCGCCATACATCCGGCGCAGACCATCACGAACAATGTGACCGATCTCAAAACCATATGCCGGGTCGTAACTAACTACAGCTGGGTTAGTCGCCGCAAGCAGATGTGAGTGACCATCTTCGTGCTGCAGTCCCTCGCCGTTGAGAGTGGTACGGCCAGCAGTTGCGCCTAATACAAAGCCGCGAGCCATCTGATCTCCAGCTAACCAGAATGAATCACCTGTGCGCTGGAAACCAAACATTGAATAGAAAATGTAGATCGGAATCATTGGTTCGTTATGCGTTGCATAGGAAGTTGCAACTGCGGTCCAGGAAGCGACAGATCCCGCTTCATTGATTCCTTCGTGCAGAATCTGACCGATTTCCGATTCCTTGTAAGAAAGCATCAAGTCTCGGTCAACCGACATGTATTGCTGACCATGCGGTGAGTAGATCTTCAAGGTAGGGAAGAAGCTGTCCATTCCGAAAGTGCGTGCTTCATCCGGAATGATCGGAACGATTCGCTTACCGATGTTTTCATCACGAACTAATTCGCGCAGTAATCTCACAAACGCCATCGTGGTCGCTACCGGTTGGTTACCAGAACCAGCACTCATGTCTTTGTAGGTTTCAATTCCTGGAAGAGTCAGAGCCTTAGTGGTGGTTCGACGTGATGGAACGTAGCCACCGAGTGCCCTACGACGTTCATGCATGTATTCGATGTGCTCGTGATTCTCACCTGGGTGATAATACGGCGGCAACTTGTCATCAAGGTCTGCGTCCGAGATTGGAATCTGCAAACGATCACGGAAAACCGCTAAGTCTTCATGAGTCAGTTTCTTCATCTGGTGCGTGGCATTGCGGCCTTCGAAGTGTGAACCTAAAGTCCAACCCTTGATGGTCTTTGCCAAAATTACTGTTGGCTGACCAGTGTGCGCTTCAGCTGCTGCGTAAGCGGCATACATCTTTTTGTAGTCATGGCCACCACGCTTTAGATTCCAGACCTGTTCGTCTGACCAGCCTTCGACCATAGCTTTAGTGCGAGGATCGCGACCAAAGAAATTATCGCGAACAAAGCCACCATTTTCAGTCTTGTAAGTCTGGAAGTCACCATCTGGTGTGCGGTTCATTAAGTTAACGAGAGCACCTTCGTTGTCGATGGCGAGCAATTCATCCCACTCACGACCCCAAACAACCTTGATGACATTCCAGCCAGCGCCACGGAAGTGCGATTCAAGTTCTTGAATAATTTTTCCATTACCGCGAACTGGTCCATCAAGGCGCTGCAAGTTGCAGTTAATTACAAAAGTTAAGTTGTCGAGTTCTTCGCGAGCTGCGATTCCGATCGCGCCTAATGATTCTGGCTCATCCATTTCGCCATCGCCCAAGAACGCCCACACCCGCTGTTGGGAAGTGTCCTTGATCCCACGATGGTGCAAGTACCTATTGAAGCGTGCTTGGTAAATCGCGTTCATTGGCCCAAGACCCATTGACACAGTAGGGAACTGCCAGAAATCTGGCATCAAACGTGGATGCGGGTAACTTGGTAAACCATTTGGCGCAGCTGATAGTTCTTGACGGAAGCCATCAAGGCGATTGGTGCTTAAGCGTCCTTCAAGAAAAGCACGGGCATACATTCCAGGGGATGCGTGACCTTGGAAGAAAACTTGATCGCCGCCACCTTCATGGTCTGGGCCGCGGAAGAAGTGATTGAAACCAACTTCATAAAGTGACGCACTTGATGCGTAGGTAGAGATGTGTCCGCCGACGCCGATACCTGGTCGCTGAGCTCGATGCACCAACATCGCAGCGTTCCACCTGATGTAAGCACGAATTCGCCGCTCAATGGTTTCGTCACCAGGAAAATCTGGTTCACGATCTGGGGAAATAGTGTTTATGTAGTCAGTGCTGCGAAGGCTTGGAACGCCAACATTCTTTTCAGAAGAGTGACGCAATAGCGACAACATGATGTGCCGAGCGCGCTGTTCTCCATGTGTTGCGATTAAGGCATCAAGTGACTCGATCCATTCCCGAGTTTCTTCAGGATTTACATCTACGTACTGGGTAGGTAGGCCGCCAGCTATCAGCGAATCCCGATCTGGTGTGGTGGTCACGGTTACTTACCTACCTTAAATTTGATCGGCTATTTCACCTCCTATTGTGTCTGATGCCGTCGATATTGCGTCAGCCGAGTCCTTGCTAGTAACAAATTTATTTTGGCAATTCGGTGATTGCAGTTGCCTTTTGGCCATTCCTCAGGTGGACTATGACTGTGAGTTCACAAGAAAGCGCCCTAGCAGGGCTGGCTGGCAAGTTTGGTTTGGGTGAAGGACTCGTAGTCCAAGAGCTTGGATTCGATACCGATTGCGATCAGATGGTCTCTGATGCCATTGCATCAGTTGCCGAATTAGTTGATGAAACCTATGACGATGTTGTTGACGCAGTCCTACTGTGGTGGCGTGATGATGACGGCGACTTGGTAGATGCGTTGGTGGATGCTCTTGGTCCGCTTGCCGACAGTGGAGTTATCTGGCTAATGACGCCAAAGCCAGGTCGTGATGGACATGTTGAGCCAGAAGACATTGCAGATGCGGCGCCAACTTCAGGATTGCAGGCAACCAGTCACATAAACGCTGCACCAGAATGGCAGGGCACTCGGTTAGTCGCACCAAAATCACGCCGTTAATAATTTCGATTTACAAATCTAATATCCAAAACAAAGAAATGAGAAAATCATGTCGTTAGAAGTTGGTCAAGAAGCCCCAGATTTCACGCTACAAAATCAGTTCGGTGAAGATGTGAAGCTTTCTGATTTCCGTGGCAAACAAAACGTCGTTCTTGTTTTCTACCCAATGGCTTTCACTGGAATTTGCACCGGCGAGCTTTGCGAAATTCGTGATCAGAGTCCAGCTTTTGTTAGCGACGATGTTCAGGTTTTGGGGATCTCTTGCGACACCTCGGCATCCTTAAAAGTTTTCGCGGAACAAGAAAAATTGGATTACCCGCTGCTGTCTGACTTCTGGCCACACGGTGAAGTTTCCAAGGCTTACGGTTCATTCTTTGAGCCAAGAGGCTTTTCAATGCGCGGTACCTTTGTGATCGACAAGGCAGGCATCCTGCGCTGGTCAGTAGTTAATGGTCCAGGCGATGCCCGCAATACCGAAGAGTACAAGCAGGCACTAGCGTCCCTGTAAATTCGGACAGTTCGCCAAAAGATGCGGACTTGTCGAACTGGGTGTGAAATTGGAGGGCCACGGCCGGTGTAGACCCGAGACTCACCGGCCGTGGTTCTTTACCTTCTCGGGTCATTGCCAACCCCCACATTCGATTTCTAACTTTTCCAAACCTTAGATAGGGTAGGGAAGCACGTAGGGCGCTTAGCTCAGTTGGCTAGAGCATCTCGTTTACACCGAGAGGGTCAGGGGTTCGAGTCCCTTAGCGCCCACTGCAACGGAAATACCCCCGCAAGGGGGTATTTTTTGTCTCAGCCAGAATTACACACGCTAGGTGTATGCTATGTGTATGAGTCGAACCAACATAGATCTCGATGACGAGCTGGTGGAAATTGTGATGAATCGATTTAACTTGCCAACTAAAAAGAGTGCAGTCGAAATGGCTCTACGCCGATTGGTTGAAGAGACGGACCAGATGAAGCTGATCGACAGCATTTTCGGCATTGGCTGGGATGGACCAGCAGACGGCATCTTCACAGATGAGGTTCCAAAATGGTAACTAGGTATCTCGTTGATACGAGCGTTTGGGTAAACGTTCTTAGGGGTGATGCGGTTACTCGTGAGCGCATGAGTTCCCTCACGAAAAAAGGTAGTTCGATAGTTATGTGCGAACCCGTAGCCATGGAGTTACTTGCGGGGGCTCGGAAACACGAAGTCCTAGCGATAAACGAATTCCTGGACCGTTTCGCCTCATTGGAATTTGATACCCTGCATGACTTTAGAACCGCAGGCGAAATACGAAGGCAACTTTCTTGGCAGGGTAAGACCGTTAAAAGTGTCGTAGATTGCATGATCGCAGTACTTGCCTTGACCAACGAGGAAATTGTAATTGTCCACAATGATTCAGATTTTGAATTGTTGGCTTCCACGTTAAACATCAGACACGAACGTTGGGACCTAGCAGCCTGACCTTTCTCGACTCGTTCCTGATTAGAGGTAGTCTGGCTTTGTTCGTTGAATAACTAAACAATTCTGGGAGTAAAAATGGCCGTGACTGCAAGCCCTGACCAGCAACAAGCATTGCTGGACTTGCAGGGCCTTGACACCAAAATCCTTCAGCTGGCGCACAAGCGAGCAGGATTACCTGAAATTTCTGCGGCCCTAGATTTAGAAGTTGAACTGGGCTCAATAAAGATGCGTTTAGTTGCTGCGCAAACTGAAGCCTCGGATTTAAAGCTAAATCAACTAAAGGCCGAATCTGATGTAGAGCAAGTTGTAGCAAGGTCACGTCGGGATCAAGAGCGATTAGATTCAGGTGCGGTTTCTGCGCCTAAAGAACTTGAAAGTTTGCAGCACGAGATTGGCACTTTGGCTAAGCGGCAAGCAGAACTTGAAGACATTGAACTTGAAATCATGCAGGCATATGAAAATGCTCAGCAAGCGGTGACTGACTTGCTTGCCAATGAAATTGAAACCACCGAAAAGCTTTCAACTCTTGCCCAGACTCGAGACGACTTGTTTGCTGACATTGATTTTGAAGTAATTTCACTAACAAATCAGCGCACCGAAATTGCAAACGGTTTGCCAGCAGATTTGATCGCGCTTTATGACAAGATCCGCACAGATCAAGGCGGTGTTGGCGCGGCACTGATTCATCGGGGTTCTTGCCAGGGCTGCCATATAACAATTGACGCACAAGAAATTGATCAAATCCGAAAAATGGCGGCAGATGCAATTGCTCGATGTGATCAGTGCCGCCGAATTTTAATTCGCACTGCGGAGTCAGGTCTGTGACTCATTTTGTAATGGAAGCCGACGG
Source organism: Actinomycetota bacterium (assembly GCA_947486505.1). The sequence goes on from CANKTT010000074.1 coordinate 5,620, forward strand.
AGCCTCAAGGGGAAATCCAGGACATGCTTCTTATGGAACGGTCATCAGAAATGTAAACACTGGGGAAGTGGTCGCTGAACGTGCAGCCGTCTTGGGCCATGCGACCAACAATGTTGCGGAATACAGCGGACTAGTAGCTGGCCTGAATGTGATTGCTGAACTTGATCCAGACGCTTTGGTCGAAGTCCGTATGGATAGCAAATTAGTTGTTGAGCAAATGTCTGGTCGCTGGAAAATCAAAAGTCCAGATATGCAAAAACTTGCGCTCGAAGCTCGAGAAATTCTGCCTTATGGAAACGTCACCTATACCTGGATCCCGCGCGAAGACAATAAGCACGCTGATGCTCTAGCTAACGAAGCACTGGACACCCACCTTGCTGGTGGGTCCGGAATTATCTCTCGTCCTTAGTGTTTATCAATGACCATGATTTTGCTGCCACCATCAGAAGGCAAAACTGATGCAACTGGAAAACGAAAGTTAGATTTCAAGAATCTTTCGTTTCCAGAGTTAACCAAACAGCGTCAAGATTTGGCAGCAGCAGTTGTTGTCATGGCAAATGGCCCAGCCGCCAAGGCTCGCACCGCCCTTGCAATCAGCGCTAAGCAAGATTTTGAAATCGAACGCGACCAGAAACTATTGACCGCAGCAACTGGTCCAGCCTGGTCGGTGTACACCGGAGTGCTTTATGACGCAATCGAAATTGATTCCCTGAGTGCAAAAGCTAAATCCAAGTTTGAATCTGAAAATTTCGTTGTGTCCGCATTGTTTGGACTTGTCAATGTCACGGATCAAATTCCTGCCTATCGACTATCGGGAGACACGGTAGTTCCAAAAATCGGATCGCTGACTACGTTTTGGAGTGACTCAATCACGTCCTTGATCTCCGAGCAAGATGAGTTTGTTATAGATCTGCGTTCGGGTAATTACGTAAAGCTCGGACCAACTGACAAATCCATCGCCGATCAAGTAGTAGTCCCACGAATTATGCAGAAGATGCCTAAAGGGGCGCCTAAAGTTGTGAGTCATTCAAATAAGGCAACTAAGGGGAGATTGGTTAGAACTTTGGCCCAGTCGACTAAGTCGGTAGCGAGTGTTGAGCAGCTGGCTGATTTGGCGGCGAAAGTAGCCCTGGATGTAAAGATCATGAAGCCAACCAAAGCTGGTTCACCATGGGGACTCGACGTAATTGTTGAGGTTTTGTAACCCAATTAGTCACTAATTGGAATTAATTCTTAAAACCCCTTGCCATGACCTTTTCTCAGGCGTAGGAATGAGTTAGTTAGAAAATGTCGCCCCGGTTGGATCATTGCCAAGCGTCGTCGATGCTAGTAAGAGCATCCCCGCAGGGCAAAGGCAATTTCTATCTAATTGAGACCCCGCAGTAACTCATACTTATTGCGGGGTCTTCTCCA
>CANKTT010000075.1 GCA_947486505.1 Actinomycetota bacterium
GGCTCGCCCAACCTGGGAATCCAGCTGATCCAGCTGTGAAAGTTGGCCAAGGACTCAACGGTCGTCCGTGCTACAACAGCGCATGGAAGCAATCTGACTGCACATATGTTTGGACATTCTGGCAATACACAAATTTAGGCGACCGAGAGTTGTATGGAATTCCGTGGAGCCCTGGCAAAAACGACTGCCCTGCCGATGTCTCACTATGTTTTCCGGGGCCAGGCAGTGGCAGGAAGCACCTAGATCTGAACGTGTTTAACGGCACCTCAAAGGACTTGTCTGCGCTACTTGCGGGGAAATGGTTGCGCTCTGCTGCCGAGTATCAGTAACGTCCAATCAAAGATAAACTTAGGCACATGGTTGATGTCCTCGTAATTGGTGCTGGTCCTGCTGGTTTATATGCTGCGTATTACGCCGGCTTTCGCGGATTTTCAGTAACTGTATTAGATGTTTTGACTGAACCTGGCGGTCAGATCACTGCCATGTACCCAGAAAAAGAAATCTTTGACATTGCTGGCTTCCCTGCAGTCAAGGGTCGCGACTTGGTTGAGGGACTAATGAAGCAAGCGGGCGCTTATCATCCAACGTTTGTCCTAGGTGAACGTGCCGAGGAACTCGAAACGAGTGAAGCGGGGCCAGTAAGGGTTATAACCGATAAGGGCACTGTAATTGAAGCCAAAGTTGCAATCATTACCGGTGGCATTGGATCCTTCACTCCCCGCGAATTACCTGCCGGAAACGAATACGTCGGTAAAGGCTTGGTCTACTTCGTTCCAAAACTTGATGTACATGCTGGTAAAGATGTTGTGATCATTGGTGGTGGCGATTCCGCTTTTGACTGGGCGTTCTCGCTAGCACCGATTGCAAAATCAGTGACTCTAGTTCACCGTCGTGATACTTTCCGCGCCCACGCAGGAACTGTTGATCAAGTTCGCGCTATGGGTGTTGAACTAATCATTAACTCCGAAGTTGAAAGCGTTGCCGGTGAAGATTGGATTGAATCAGTCACCATAAAGAACAAAGATGGTGAATCACGCACACTACCTGCCCAGACATTAGTCGCAGCTCTTGGTTTCATCGCCAATATCGGCCCAATAGCCAATTGGGGAATCGAACTTGAAAAACGCCGGATTTTGGTAGACACCACAATGAAAACAAACTTGCCGCGTGTTTACTCTGCCGGCGACATCACAACTTATGTTGGCAAAGTCCCATTGATTTCAGTTGGCTTCGGGGAAGCTGGCTTAGCCGTAAATAACTCAGTTCCTTACATTGATGAACATCAAGGTGTCTTCCCAGGACACTCAAGCGGTGGTGGCGAATAGATCATGCCAAATAGACCATTCCCTGGGGATGTTTTCGGCGATGTCCTTGCCGCCAACGCCGACTACGCCAAGGATTTTGAGAGTTCGCATTTAACTGGCAAGGCAGCCAAAGGGTTAGCAATTATTACCTGCATGGATTCCCGCATCAGTCCCCTGGCAATCGTTGGCATGAATCCAGGAGATGTGAAAATTCTCCGTAACGCCGGCGCCCGAGTGACTGAAGACGTTTTGCGTACCTTGGTTTTAGCCACGTTTTTACTAGGCGTCAATCGCGTCTTAGTAATGCCACACACCGACTGCCGAATGGCCAGCGCTTCTGAACCAGAGATCCACGACATAATCCTCAAGGAACACGGCGTGGACACTAGAAGTGTTGAATTTAGAACAGTGAGCGACCCAATCGAAGCACTACAAATTGATGTAAAGCGCATTCGCACTCACCCATTCTTGGTTGCAAATAATGTGACCGTTGGTGGCGCAGTGTTTGATGTAAACACCGGCAAACTTCAGACCTACGACTTCTAGTTAGGAAATCAAATGCCATTCATTACAGTTCAAATCATTGAAGGTCGCAGCGTCGAGCAGAAGCATGCGCTGATCAAAGAGATTTCCGAAGCAGCCATCCGAGTTCTAGATGCTGACCCAGATAATGTTCGCATCGTCATCAATGAAGTTACAGCTGATGACTGGGGTGTTGGCGGCGTCCCAGTTGCAGTAAGCCGGGCTAAAAAGCCTTAAACGTCTATTTTGGTGCGATCAAGTTTTGCTGCGCCATCAATAATGAAGTCCTTGCGAGGCGCAACTTCGCTACCCATGAGTAATTCGAAAACATTCTCTGCTGATTTTGCATCACTAACTGTGATTCGACGGAGTGTCCGCTTCTCAGGATCCATTGTGGTTTCGCGCAGTTGTACTGCGTCCATTTCACCTAGACCTTTGTAACGTTGAATTGGTTCTTTCCAACGTCTGCCTTGCTTAGTTAGTTCCTTGATAGTTGCAGCCATTTCAGCATCGCTATAGGTGTAGATAATCTCGCCCGGTTTCTTTGCTGCTCCCACAACTTCAATGCGATGCAGTGGTGGTACCGCAGCATAGACCCGTCCAGCTTCAAGCAGCGGAGTTAAGTAGCGCTGGAACAACGTCAATAGCAACGTGCGAATATGCGCGCCGTCCACGTCAGCATCCGCCAAGATAATGATTTTGTTGTAACGAACTGATTCCATGTCGAAGGATCGACCTGAACCGGCGCCAATAACTTGCAGGATCGAGGCACACTCATTGTTCTTGAGCATGTCAGCAAGCGATGCTTTTTGAACATTTAAAATCTTGCCTCTGATAGGTAACAAAGCTTGGAACTCGCTATTTCGCGCAGACTTGGCCGTGCCTAACGCGCTGTCACCTTCGACGATAAACAATTCGGTGCGATCATTGTCTTCGCTTCGGCAATCCTTTAGTTTTGCTGGCAAGGTTGAAGATTCCAGCGCGGTCTTGCGGCGCTGGGTATCCCGATGATGGCGAGCTGCCAGGCGTGCTCTGGATGCGTTCGCAACTTTGTCCAACACAACTCTTGTGGCTGGCTTGGCTCCGCGCGGTGGGTTAGTAAACCAGTTAGATAGTTCATTGCTAACTACAGTGTTAACAATTTTTGCTGCTGCTGGTGTTCCGAGAATCTCTTTCGTCTGACCTTCGAATTGAGGCTCGGCTAATCGCACAGTGACAACAGCAGTTAATCCTTCTTGCACATCTTCTTTGGAAACCGTGTCTTCGCCAGCTTTGAGCAGGCGTTGGGCTTTCAACTGTTCATTCAAAACTTTAACGATGGCACGATCAAAACCAGTGACATGTGTGCCACCCTTTGGTGTTGAAATGATGTTCACATAAGACTGCAATGTGGTGTCGTAGGTGTTGTTCCAAAGCAGCGCAATGTCTACGCCGAGTTCGCGTTCTACGGACTGTGGAGTCATGTGACCTTGTTCATCAAGTACTGGCACAGTTTCAGTGAACTTGCCTGACCCTTTCAAGCGGATAACTGGCGAGACTGCTTCACCTGCAGTTAAGAATTCACAGAACTCGGAAATTCCACCGACGTGAACAAACTCGGACCGGTTATCGCTCTTTAATCGATTGTCGGTAACCACAATGGTTAGTCCAGGAACTAAGAATGAAGTTTGCCTGGCGCGGGCGTGAATCTCAGATAAGTCGAACGCCGCATCAGGAGTAAAGATTTGCGAATCTGCCCAGAATTTAATGCGGGTACCAGTTGCTGTCTTTTTAGCTGGCTTGCCTGCCTTTTTGAGTCCACCTTGTTTCGTGAACTTGCCGCTCTCGTCTTTACCGACAAACACTCCCGGCGCGCCGCGACTAAAGCTCATTACGTGGGTGTTGCCAGATCGATCAACCTCAACATCAAGGCGACTGGATAGCGCGTTTACTACCGATGCGCCAACACCGTGTAGACCGCCAGATGCTGTGTATGAGCCACCACCGAATTTGCCGCCAGCGTGAAGTTTGGTCATTACTACTTCAACCCCGGAGAGTTTGGTTTTTGGTTCGATGTCTACTGGGATTCCGCGACCGTTATCGTGAACTTCTGCGATTTGATCAGAATGCAAAGTCACTTCAATTCGAGTGCAATGGCCGCCGAGAGCTTCATCCACCGAATTATCGATAATTTCCCAGAGGCAGTGCATCAGGCCCCTGGAGTCTGTAGAACCGATGTACATTCCCGGGCGCTTACGGACAGCGTCTAGGCCTTCTAAGACCGAAAGATCGGATGCGTTGTAATCACCCGCAGCTGATGCGGTCTTTTTGGCTGCCATAACCCTTTAAGAATAGGCATTTTTCACCTAGTTCTAGGGCTGCCACGCCGCTGTCGATCATGTGGCATGTGCGTTTGTGAATTTGATGTTTAGCAATCAACACATCTACTTAGTAATACGCCAGTAGTGAACCAAGTCTCCCAAACGTAGTCCTCGGCGTGTTAGAGAGCGAAGTGTCTGAAAGAATTACACAATACACAGAACAAGCGAAACGCTTCTAACGGAAATGGTGCAAGGATGACTTCAACAATCACTCGTACTCCACTTACTGCCGCTGATCGCTGTGACCGATGTGCTGCGCAGGCTCTAGTGCGGGTGTTTCTCGAAAGTGGCTCTGCCCTTCAGTTCTGTGGACACCACTTCAAAGAACACGAAGTGCGTCTTCGTGCTGTAGCCATTGACGTGCAAGACGAAACTCACCAGTTAGATAACGTTTAAATTTTCGGCCTTGCGGTTCTCTGATTTTTCTTCTTAGGATTTCGAAGGCGAAGCCGATGCTGCCGGCGCAACCGTTGGAGTAAAGGTGACGTCACCACTTGAAGTTATGACTTCAACCCATGTTTTACCAGGTGCTGGATGAACAATTTTTCCTGATGGATCTGTCAGGCTCATTTGAGAAACATCATCTGCTTTAGACCAAGTCACTTCTGTCATTGTGTCACCAATTACCAAATATCCCTTTCCGGTTCCGGTAACTACTGTGCGTGGCACGTAACCGCCAGTTGATCCTTTGTAGCCCGCATCGGTTTCAGTAGCGCGAATAACGACCAAACTCGTAGCTGAAAGTTGCTTGCCACTAATGTCCATGTGTGGCTTATTTCCATCATCGCGTAGCCAAAGCTTGGTTTTGGCATCCCAAGTCCAATTCGGTTCAGTAGCCCGACTAAATTCCAAGGCGACTTTCTTAATGGCGATACCAGCAGGCTCGGAGACTACCGAAGGCTTTACAAAGAAACCGTCAGTCTTTGATACCTCAGCTTTATCGCTATCAATCACATCTTGCGGGTATATAAACAAGTTGTGGGGTGGCCTGTGATATTTGGTGCGGTGCATTCCTGGAGCGCCCTCGTTGAATACCACGACACTGCTCGGGATGGCTTCGGAGAAGTATCTTAAAGTCGGTCTGGCCGCACCCGAGAACACAAAGTAATCGGCAAAAGTTGAAACAATGCTTGCATCCACATGCCTACCACTTCGAACTGGTCCGGCTTCTTTTGGAATTTCCGACTGGTAAACCGATATAAACCTGGTCATTCCACCTTCAACGAGCTCTTCGAAAACTATGTCGGCCATGTCCAATCCATATTGAGGACGAACGCTTGGGTCATTTTCAATCTTGATTGCCAAAACTGGCTTTTCGGCAGCATCAGCCGGACCAGGAAGTTGAGTAAATGGCCACAATGTAACTGGGGGGTTTGATGGGCTTGGTGTCGGGCTCGCTACAACTGCTTCGGTGTCCTTGGAGCATGAGGTAACTAGTAAAGAAACTGCTAAGACTAAAGTTGCGCTTCGGACGAGCTGCTTCATTTCAAACCACCAAAAATAGATTGTTTTCCATTTTAACTGTGCCTGAAATTAAATGTTTTAAGGTGTTGCGACACGCAAAAAAGGACTGGCTCTTGGCCAATCCTTTTCTTGGTTTGGTCGCAATCCGACCAATAAATCTTGCTCTACCTGTTGCTGCAAGAATTAATCTAAATAATCTCGCAAAACTTGGGAACGAGACGGGTGGCGCAACTTGGACATGGTCTTTGATTCGATCTGACGGATACGTTCACGAGTAACTCCGTAAACCTTGCCAATTTCATCCAAAGTCTTCGGCTGGCCGTCAGTAAGTCCAAAGCGCATCTTTACAACGCCGGATTCACGATCCGACAAAGTATCAAGTACTGAATCCAACTGCTCTTGCAGCAAGGTGAATGAGACTGCATCCGCTGGCACAATCGCTTCGGAGTCTTCGATCAAGTCTCCGAATTCGCTGTCGCCTTCTTCGCCAAGTGGAGTATGAAGTGAGATTGGTTCGCGACCATATTTTTGAACTTCAACAACCTTCTCAGGTGTCATGTCCAGTTCGCGAGCTAATTCTTCAGGCGTTGGTTCGCGGCCAAGATCTTGAAGCATCTGGCGCTGAACACGTGCCAACTTGTTAATGACTTCAACCATGTGCACTGGGATACGAATCGTGCGCGCCTGGTCAGCCATCGCGCGAGTGATCGCCTGGCGAATCCACCAAGTTGCGTATGTAGAGAACTTGTAGCCCTTGGTGTAGTCAAACTTTTCTACCGCTCGGATCAAGCCAAGGTTGCCTTCTTGAATCAAATCCAAGAACAACATGCCACGACCGGTGTAGCGCTTTGCTAACGAAACAACGAGGCGAAGGTTAGCTTCAAGCAAATGATTCTTGGCGCGCTGTCCATCTTCAGCAATCCATTCGTAGTCGCCTTGACGACGATCTTTGAATGGTCCACGAGTTGCCAGAAGTTCTTCCGCGAATAAACCAGCTTCAATGCGCTTTGCAAGATCTACTTCTTCTTCAGCATTAAGCAATGGAACTTTACCAATTTGCTTTAAGTAATCCTTGACAGGATCAGCAGTCGCTCCAGCTGTAATGACTTGCTGCACTGGTTCATCAGTGTCGTCCACATCTGATATGACTAAGTTGTCACTGTCTGCTGCTATGGCTGGCTTTACATCATCTTCATCTGCGATGTCGGCTAAGTCAGCAACAAGTTCAGTTTCTAGATCTACTTCAAGTACCGCAGCAGCAGCTAGTTCAACATCGTCAATTACAACATCAAGGTCCAGATCAATTACTTCGCCATCA
>CANKTT010000076.1 GCA_947486505.1 Actinomycetota bacterium
CTTACTCATCCAGACATCAAGGCTGTTAGCTTCGTTGGCTCAACTCCGATTGCTAAGTACATCTACGAAACTGGAACTGCAAATGGCAAGCGCATCCAGGCTCTTGGTGGAGCAAAGAACCACATGGTTGTGCTTCCAGATGCTGACCTAGATCTTGCAGCTGACTCAGCAGTTAACGCAGGCTTTGGTTCTGCAGGCGAGCGCTGCATGGCGATCTCAGCACTTGTTGCAGTTGGCCCGATTGCAGATGACTTGATCTCAAAGATCGAAGATCGCATGGGCAAGATTGTTACTGGCGATGGAACTCGTGGCACTGACATGGGCCCACTTGTTACTGGCGTTCACCGCGACAAGGTCAAGGGCTACATCGATACTGGTGTTGCTGAAGGCGCGACAGTTGTTGTTGATGGCCGCGACGTAGTTCCAGACAGCGATGGTGAAGGTTACTTCATCGGACCAACGCTGTTCGACAACGTAACCAAGGACATGACGATCTACAAGGAAGAAATCTTCGGACCAGTTCTTTCAGTAGTTCGCGCTGACACTTATGAAGAAGCCTTGAAGTTGATCAACGATCATCCATACGGTAACGGAACTGCAATCTTCACCAATGATGGTGGAGCTGCCCGTCGCTTCCAGAATGAAGTTGAAGTTGGCATGATTGGCATCAACGTGCCAATTCCAGTGCCAATGGCTTACTTCTCATTCGGTGGCTGGAAAGCATCACTCTTCGGCGATACTCACGCTCACGGAACTGAAGGTGTTCACTTCTTTACTCGTGGCAAGGTAGTAACCAGCCGTTGGTTAGATCCAAGCCATGGTGGATTGAACCTTGGCTTCCCAACAAACGGGTAAGCACCGCAAGCGATCAGATGGTCGCGTACTTGGTATCGCTGCCGTTGCCCTAGGAACGATTATCTGGGGCACGGTAGGTCCAGTTGTAAAGCTTTTCCCAGAGGGCACGGAATTCCAGTATTCCTTGGTTAGAAATCTCACTGGAACCACTGCGCTCTGGTTGTTCGTTTTGTTATCCAAAAACAAGAAGCGCTATACCAAGCAAGACATAGCTCCAATTTTGGTTGGCGGCACAGGCGCAGCACTATTTTTCCCGTTATTCATTTTGGCATTTCAGCTAACCGGTGTTGGCGTGGCAGCTGTTGTTTCAATTGGTGTGGCACCAATCTTTGTTGGCTTGATTGCGTGGATTGCACTAAGGCAACCACCAGGCAAGCAATGGGCCATTGGCACCGTCGTTGCAGTTGCTGGAGTCGTAGCTCTTAACTGGCCAAGCGGAAACAATACTGTGAGTTTTCTCGGAGTTGCGTTTGCAATGGCTGCCGCCTTGGGCTACTCGTTGCAAGCCACCGGAATGGGCATGATTTCAAAGCGGCACACACCATTTCAGTGCGTAGCCCCAATGTTTACGATCGGGACAATTTTCCAGGCACCGTTGAGCTATGGCAAGGACTTTAGTTTCTTGCAAGATCCAGTGTTACTTTTTGGCGTTCTTTACGGCGGCATAGTTACTGTTGCAGTTGCTTACGCATTCTTTATTTACGGCATTTCCAGAATCGGTGCTGCCACTGCAGTAACGGTTGGATTGATGGAACCACTTACTGCATCAATCTTGGGTGTCGTGCTTTTGGGCGAGATGGTTTCTGCCATTGGCATAGTGGGCTCGGTCTTGATTCTTGCTGGGTTGGTTGTAGTTAGTAGACCCCCAAAAGAACCAGCTCAGCCAATTTAAGTGCTTAAAAGCGCTCACTTTTGTTAGGTAATGGAGAAATTGGACATTGTTTCGCGAATATCTAGATGTAAGGATTTAGAACCAAATCGTTGTTAATGTGCATTAAGGACAAATAAGGTACAAAAAGGACAAAGTTAGTTTTGGACACTTTGACCTGTTCTCTCCAACTAGTCAAAGCGAGTGTTTCAAATGTGTCGATTTTCTATTCTAAGTACAAGCCTTGTAACCAGCTTTGTAATGCTATTGACTGCACTTACAGCAAGCCCAGCACACTCTATTGATTCTGTCGAAACTGTTGTCTGCGGAGAAGGAACCTACAAAAAAACCACTGTTGGATCTGTTGTAACTTTCAGCGATGCTGGCACCTGCACTGGACCCTTGGTGATTCCAGAAGGTGTTACTACCATATCGCAATACGCATTTGGGTTTGAGGGATCTGATGTAACCTCGGTATCCCTGCCAGCCACCTTAAATCAAATTAGTTCCCTTGCGCCTTTTTATGGAACAGGTGCCCTAACAGCAATTAGTGTAGCTTCTACTAATGCGGCATTTACTTCAGTTGACGGGGTTCTGTTTAGCCTAGATGAGACCATTGCCAAATTAATTGCGTATCCAGCCAACAAAGTTGGAAGTACCTATACAACACCAACGAGTGTGTCATTTGACGGGGGAAGCCTCACGCCCGTTACAACTATTGCCTACTACGCATTCCAAGCTGCGAAAAATCTCACTACGCTAAACATCTCGGAAGGTGTCATCACAATAATGTCTGGAATCGCCGAATCAGCGACCCTTTTGTCAACTATCAACCTGCCAAATAGTTACACAGTAATGACGGCAAAGCCGTTTTCGGGTGCAGCCATTACCTCTCTTACTATTGGCAAATTCCTTACCAGTATCGAAGCAGGTGCGTTTAACCAGACGGGGAACCTAAACTCGATCACGGTTGCCGACGATAATCCGAATTATTCATCATTAGATGGTGTCTTGTTTGACAAAGACAAGTTGAAATTACACACGTATCCTGCTGGGAAAAATGATTTTAATTACGTTGTCCCAGAGAGTGTGACTCACATTGAAAGTAGTGCTTTTGATAGCAGCAAAGTTAAGTCAGTTAGTATTCCAAGCGCTGTTTCAACTATGGGAGAAGGTGTGTTTCAAAACACATCAGTACTGACTTCAATCACCGTTGCAGCTGGTAACAACGACTTCTCCACGATCAATGGCGTGTTGTTCAACAAGCCACCCACAAAACTCATCGCTTATCCACTAGGAAGTGCTGCGAATTCTTACGTGATACCTGCAGGCGTCGCAATCATAGGTAGTAGTGCATTTATGAGTGCATCAAATCTCACTTCCGTAACTATCCCATCAAGTGTCAGCACATTCGAAGGCAGCGCATTCTTTTGCGCAAGTTCGCTGACTAATGTCTACTTCCTTGGAAACGCACCTTCGGCTGTTGGTAGCTCCGCGCTAACTTGCATCGGCCCCGAGCCAAAAGCCTATGTAAATAATGCAAATGCGAACTCCTTTACCCCTCTTGTAGATGGCAAATGGAATGGGCTCACGGTTGCAATTACCTACACCCTTACCTACACCTATAATTCTGCAACTGGTGGCAATACTGTCGCTAGTAGTGCCTTCGCTACCGGTGACACTCCCATCACACTTCCTACGCCAACTCGCACCGGTTACACATTTGCTGGTTGGTATTCCAATACCGGCCTAACTGCAAAGATTGGCAATGCCGGTGCAAACTATTCACCAACTGGAACAACCTATGAGTTACGTGCTTATGCCAAGTGGACTAAAAATGTAAAGGCAAAAGCAACTGTCAACCCAACAGTTAGCGGCACGGCAAAAGTTGGAGAGATTTTAACGGCAAAAAATGGAACTTGGACTGGAATTCCAACTCCAAGCGTTACTCGCCAGTGGTATGCCTGCAAGACGGCGGTTACAGCTGCGAGGTCCACAGTTCCTAGTGATTGCACGAAGATATCTGGGGCAATTGGTACCTCAAAGAAGCTGGCTTCTGCTCAAAAAGGCCAATACCTCACAGTTCTAGTTACTGGAACAAGCACTGGAACAACAAAGACTAGCTGGCTAGCGAAGAGCACTGGCAAAGTTAAATAGCGTTTGTTACTTCTCTTCGGTTGAGTCATCTTGCTTGTCGACAAATGAGGCAAATAAGAAAAGTAAGCCAGCTGCTAGAACTGGAAGTGTTATAGCTAGCTCAGTGTTTTCGCCAGATTCGGTGTTTGATGTTGCTAGTACGTTGAGTACAGACAGCCCGATCAGAATCAGTGCTATAAAGCGAGTGCGTCGCTTGTACCCGTAGATTGCAAGCGGCGCAGTCAAGGCAAACATCGCAGTAGTAATGATCGGTCCGTTTGAATTCAAAATCGTGTTCCACCAACTTGGTGCCAGCGATTGCCAAAGCAATAAGCCCAAAACTGACATCGACCAAATCATCAGCAATGGGAATGCAATCATTGGGCGACGCCAGGCGAGCCAGCAACCGATCACCATCGGGAACAACCAGGCTGAGGTGAACGCAAGTCCAAACAGACCAGAGTAATCTGCCAAAGTTTGGTTGATTGTTATAAGGCTGCCGATACCAGCAAAGCCAAGAACTAGGTACAACGCGAGCTTACGAACATTTTCCATACTTTTACCTTACGAGTTTGGCAAGTGTCCCATTCGCAACGACATTCACAGCAGCCTGCATGTCTGGTGCCAAGAATCGATCAGGACCAGGTCCAGGACTGGTTTTCCGCAGTTCTGCAACGGCAGCCCGAGTGATTGGCGATGGTTGCAGGGGTTCCCTCAGGTCAATTGCTCGAGCTGCTGTCATCAATTCGATGCCAACAATCTTGGTTAGATTCTCTATTGATTGACGAAGTTTGCGACCTGCACTCCAGCCCATAGACACGTGGTCTTCTTGCATCGCAGAACTTGGGATCGAATCAACGCTGGCAGGGGAGGCAAGACGCTTATTTTCCGAAACTAAAGCAGCCTGGGTGTATTGCGCGATCATGAGACCAGAATCCACACCTGGATCATCAGCCAAGAATGGTGGCAATCCATGGGAGCGAGCCTTGTCGAGCATGCGATCAGTGCGACGTTCACAAATTGAACCAAGATCCGCAGCAGCAATTGCCAAGAAATCTAATACGTAGGCAACTGGAGCGCCATGAAAGTTGCCATTGGAAGAAACTCGTCCATCTGCCAGCACAACAGGGTTATCTACTGCCGCCGCTAGTTCGCGAGTGGCAACTAAGGTGGCATGCGCGATGGTGTCACGCACTGCGCCCGTTACTTGTGGTGCACAACGAAGTGAATATGCATCTTGCACGACAGAGGTGTCATTTATGTGGGAAGCCACGATCGGGCTTTCCTTTAACACGTTCAACATGTTGGCAGCGCTCAAGGCTTGACCTGGATGTGGGCGAAGTGGCCCATGCAGTTCTGGCAAGAAAACTTGGTCAGTTCCAAGTAGCGCTTCAACACTCATTGCTGCTGTGACATCAACCGAGTCACAAAGCATGGTCAAGTCATCAATTGCCATAATCAACATGCCAAGCATTCCATCAGTGCCATTGATAAGAGCTAAACCTTCTTTTTCGCGAAGTTCTACTGGTTCAATTCCGGCCGCTTTCAACGCATCAGATGCTGGTGTGATTCGGCCACGACTATCTACGACTTCGCCTTCGCCCATCAGAACTAGTGCGCAGTGGGCAAGTGGTGCTAAATCTCCACTGCAACCGAGGGAACCAAATTCATAAACCGCAGGCGTGATTCCAGCATTCAAAATAGCTGCCATTGTTTCGACGACAACTGGACGAACTCCAGTGTGACCAGAGCAGAGCGTCTTTAGCCGAAGTGTCATCAACGCGCGGGTAACTTCACGTTCCACCAAGTTGCCAAGGCCAGCGGCATGCGAGCGAATTAGTGACTTTTGAAGTTGCACTCGGTACTCCGGCGTAACGTGGCGATTAGCTAGCGCGCCAAACCCAGTTGAAATTCCATAGACCGGATCCGGAGAAGAAGCTAGCGCGTCTACACGACTGCGAGTCAAGGCAACTGCTTCAATGGTGGCTGGTGCGATAACGATTTTTGTATCATGACGGGCAACTGCCAACACATCTTCAAATGTCATTCCAGTGGTATTGATTACCACTTCAGTGCGACTCATACGAGATCTCCTTTTGTGAAAATGACATTTCCATCTTTCCAAGTAGTACTAATCAATGGCACACCAGGCCGGTAGGCCAGATGGATGTAGCTTGGGGCATTAAGGAGGGCAAAGTTTGCCCGAGCACCAACAGATAGATGACCAACGTCATCACGGCGCAGCGCAATTGCACCACCCATAGTTGCGGCAAATAATGATTCATCCACACTCATATGCATCTCGCGCACAGCTAGTGCAATACAGAATGGCATGTTTGTTGTAAATGAACTGCCTGGATTGCAATCAGGGGAGAGCGCAACGGCTGCTCCAGCATCGAGTAAGTCGCGACCACGCGGATAGTGCGGTGCGCGGGTGCTGAAATCTGCACCAGGCACTAACCCAGCCACTGTGCTACTTGCTGCAAGTGCGTTAATGTCCTCATCAGTTAAGTAGGTCAAGTGATCCGCTGACGCACAATCCAATTCGATTGCCATTGCTACGCCCTCACCCTGCTCTAACTGATTTAGGTGAATCCGAGGATGCAATCCCTTTTTCATTCCAGCTTCGAGGATTCGGCGGGATTGTTCGGTAGTAAATGCACCACGATCACAAAACACATCGATCCACTTCGAATGCGGAGCACAGGCTTCAAGCATTTCACCGACAACCAAGTCCACGTAGGCATCAGGACTGCTTGCAAATTCAGGCGCAACTACGTGCGCGCCAAGGTAGGTGACTTCATCTGTAAGTTCTGCAGCAATTCGCACACTTCGTTCTTCAGTTACAGCATCTAGTCCGTAGCCAGACTTGATTTCAACGGTTGTAGTACCTGACTCGTGCATTTCGTCGATCATGTTCTGGGCAACCTTACGAAGCTCAGCATCGCTAGCTTTTCGCGTTGCCTCAGTGGTCACCTTGATGCCACCGGCAGAATAAGGAAGGCCAGCCATTCGTGCAGAAAACTCTTCTGAGCGATCACCAGCAAACATGATGTGGGAATGACTATCTACAAATCCTGGAATCAGGCTTCGTCCACCAACATC
>CANKTT010000077.1 GCA_947486505.1 Actinomycetota bacterium
CCATTAACTACACAACCGTTACTTCATCAGGAAATGCAAACGTCACTGTTGTCGTAAGTGAACCGACACCAACACCGACCCCCGAACCAACACCGACCCCCCAACCAACACCGACCCCCGAACCAACACCGACCCCCGAACCAACACCGACTGTCAATGCAAGTGGACTCGAAGTCATTAATCCGGTTGCAGACGCGCCACTTCAGGTAGCAGAAACTACAGTTACGGCCGTTACTTTGATAGCTGCAGTTTCTGCTGCAGCTGCGGCATCAACTGCAGTTTCGGCGGTTGCCGCAGCCGCTGGAACTGCTGCCTCAGCAGGAAGTGCCGCAACTTCGACATCAGCTAATTCAGCCGGTAGGAGTAGCGCATCTAGTTCACCGTCTTCCAATACGTCTTCATCCAACAGCTCGCGAAATACTGATGCATCCCGAAATGAAGATGCTCGCACCGATAAGTCAATAGACGATGAGCTCCTTGAACTTAAAAAGATTCGATCGGGAGATTCTGTGGTGGGCTTAGATGCATCAACCAAGTGGGGAGACAACTTGCCGCTCTGGTCTGCGGCAGCACTCGTAGCACTAGACAAACCATCTGTGAAAATCACACATCGAAGTGCGCCAAAGTCACCGTTTACAGCGAAGTTAATTGCTGAAAGCGCCTACTTGCGCGCTGCGCTGGGAAGTGCCTTCATCGCATTGCCTATAATTTCGGTTCTAGCCGCCTTGATCGGGTTGCAACAAATAGACGGCCTGTTCTTGCCACCTGAAGTCACAGCCATGAGCGTGATTTTGATTATTGGAGTCCTGGACGGCTTTGCCGGACTAATTGGCATGCTTACTTTCGGAATCGGATTGATCATTAATCCAGGAATAACTACACCAAGTGATTTGCGAATGCTGCTTGGCTTGAGTCTTTTGGGATTTGCCCCCGGAATGCTGGCAAGTGCGTTTCGGAATTTGCGTAGACCAGAAGCCATTACGTCGCATCAAATTTACGAAAGAGCGGTGGACTTGATTGTTGCGCCGTTCTTGGCAGGTTGGGCGACCTTGGGCATCGTCAGCGCACTGCCAGCACTTGCAGGAGCGGAATTGCCGATTCAGGAAAGTGCGAACGTATTGGCATGGTGCGCTGCAATAACAATGTTCGTTCGCGTCCTGCTCGAAGAACTTGCGGTTAAGTATTTCCCTAAAAGGTCAAAGGAACTAAATCCTGCCAACCTGAATACTCCATCCATGAAGCAAAAAGTAATTTCACTGATTTTAAGAATGGGTTTGTTCTTTTTCGTTTCTATGGCATTCGTTGGTCACTGCTGGCAACTCTATGTAGGAACCATTATTTTCATCATTCCAAGTTTTGTTGGACT
Organism: Actinomycetota bacterium; assembly: GCA_947486505.1. The sequence continues at coordinate 1,367 of CANKTT010000077.1, forward strand.
GTACCGCGACAAGTTTCCAAATTATCCAAAGCTGTATCAAATACTTCCCTCAGGATTACCGGGACTGGGCTTTGCACTTTTGCTTGCATCCGCATCACTTGTCATATTGCAATCGCTGTTTGGAGAAACCCCTGAATTTGCAAAAATAGCTTTTGTATTGCTACCCATTCCCGGACTAGTTCTTTCGCTCTTAGGCATTCTCGGGAGGGCACCTCACGACGGCGATGTTCGTTGGTACATGCGTCCAAAGAACCTCTGGGTTTATCGCCTCGGTGGAGTGCTTGTGTTACTTGGAACATTGCGATTAACAAACATAATCTGATCAAGCACCTTGAAGCCAATCCCAATTCCACTCGCTCACCTAGGCGCGGGGACACCTATACTTTCACCATGTATGACATCGCCTTAAGTGTTAACGCTTGCGTTCGATCCAAGACTCGCGCCGAGATCGCGTGGTTGGTTTCCCCAAACAATGGCGTGCATGCCTTGGCGCTGACTCCAGGTGGCGGCCGGATTGGAAAGATCTTCGATGGTGCCTTCGATGGTGCGATGTCAGATCACTCGAATCGCAAACTCCCAACCGGGCGCCTACTCAATATTCAGGTAAATGAGTTCGAATCAACCATCTCGGGTATTCCAACTGGCACTGATGCCAAATTCTTAGTTGTCCCAGCTGACCACTTTGACCCAGACACTTGGCCAGCCATGATCGATCGGGTTCCGATAGCGATCGTTGCCCACTTGGACCAGGACGAAGTTACTCGAGTCGATGTATTTGACGAGTCTTCAATCGCGACAGCTGACGCGCAAACTGCCGAGCTTTTTGCAAAGGGTGCTACATCCTATGAAATTCACCCAGATCGAGTCATTTCAGTTCTTTTCCCAGTTACTCGCTTGGTCGTTGCCGGTCAAGGTCCAGTTGCGGATGCAATTGCCAGTCTTGGGCAAACCCTGGGTTGGAATGTCACAGTAATGATGAGAAACGACCTCGCTATCGGCTTGCTCGCCTCACTTTCACCACTTGATGCGGCAGTGATCATGGGGCACGAAGTTGAAGTTTCCAGCCGAAACCTGGGAGCTGCCCTTGAAGGTGATGCGGGATATATAGGTGCTTTAGGGTCTCTCCAAAAACAGCAGGACCGCGCAGACTGGCTCGCTTACCAAGATGTAACTGACCTTTCCAGAGTATTTGGGCCAGCCGGTATTGATATCTCAGCCTCCTCACCGGCGGAAATCGCGATCTCAGTAATTGCCCAAGCCATCGCGGAGTTAAAGAAGCCTAAGTAAAGCCCTTTGTTGTCCGACAGGTGAGATTTTCCCTCATTTCGACACTTGTAACAATTAGGGGGTTCCTATTGCAAGCACCCGTTGGTGGTGTTAAGTTCTAGCGCAGTTGTTCATTGTAATGAATTAGCAGGGGAGCCCATCAAATGGCAGTTGAATCCACAGGTCAGGAACGCGGCAATCCGCGTTTTTATGCATTGATTGAAAATGCTCCAAAGACCGGCAAGAGCCCAACAATTTGGGCATGGCCACAGATCACCGAGTTCTTAAAAGTTGCTAGCCAACCAGTGCAGGGACCATGGCCACCACATCAAGACGTACGCCCCGATCCAGATGCCAGCGACATGCCAGTTGCTGTTCGTGATAACAAGTAAATTCTTTAGATTTAAAACTCTCTGACTTATATCAAGTCACCGAAAGGAAACACATGTATCCCTCCCGCTTTGGATATGAAGCTCCAAAAACGTTAGAAGAGGCCATAGCCATTCTTGATAAGTACGCTGGCGAAGCCAAAGTACTTTCCGGCGGTCAAAGCCTGATTCCAGTTATCAAACTAAGGTTTGCCGCACCAGAGATGTTGGTAGACATCAATGGCATTCCAGGTCTTGACTACAACCGCGTTGATCCTGATGGCAGCATTCATATTGGCGCACTTTGCCGCCACGAAGACCTGGAAAACAACGCATTAATGGAAAAGCATGCACCAACAATTGCTGCTGCTGCTCCACTAGTTTCAGACCCAATAGTCCGCACACGTGGAACTTTTGTTGGTTCGGTTTGTCACGCAGATCCACAAGGTGACTGGGCTGCAACCATGACAGCCATGGGCGGTCACATTGTTGCCCAAGGTCCAAACGGAACACGCGAAATTGCAATGAAAGATTTCGTGATTGGTCCATTCCAAAACACACTTGCATATAACGAAATTGCGATCGAAGCAGTTATCCCAGCACCAAAGGGTGTGCGAGTTGGTAATTACCTAAAGCTCGAGCGTCGTGTTGGCGATTTCGCTACGGCATCCGTTGCGGTATCGCTTGAAATGAATGGCGAAACCGTTGTTAGCGCCGGAATTGCACTCGCAAGTGTTGGCGGTCGCACGATTGACGCGTCAGCAGCGGCACAGTCACTTGTTGGCAAAAAAATTACCCCTGAGCTAATTTCCGAAGTTGCAGCAGCAGTAGCAGCAACGGCGGAACCTAGAACAGATCATCGCGGGTCTTCTGATTACAAGCGACAAATTGTTAAGACTTTTGTTTCAAGAATCCTTACCGGACTTGCAACCACATCACAGAAAGCGGCATAACAATGACCAGTCTTTACGATGAAGTACAAGCAGCACCCGGAGAAGGTGTTCCAACTCGTCGCGTAACAATCAAAGTTAACGGCGCAGATCGCACCGTTGATGTTGAACCGCGCCTACTTCTTGCGCACTTACTGCGCCAAGGCTTGAAATTAACTGGCACGCACTCTGGTTGCGACAGCAGTAACTGTGGTGCTTGTGTAATTCTTTTTGATGGTCGCCCAATCAAGAGTTGCACAATGCTTGCAGTACAGGCCGATGGCCACAGTCTTGAAACCGTTGAAGGATTGGCTACAGCAAGTGAGCTGCACCCAATCCAAGAAGGCTTTAAAGAAGAGCACGGCTTACAGTGCGGTTTTTGTACTCCAGGAATGATGCTGGCTGCAAAGGCACTGCTAGAAGTTAATGACGACCCAACAGAAGATGAGATTCGCTGGGCACTTTCCGGCAATCTCTGCCGCTGCACGGGTTACCAAAATATCGTTAAGTCAGTTCTTTGGGCCGCAAAAAAAATGCGCGCAGAAGCTAATTAGGTTGGGGATTTAGTCATGGCATTAGATGAAATTAAAATTGGCGGACTAGGCGCAAGCCGTCGTCGCGTCGAAGACAACCGCTTCATCCGCGGAAAAGGTAACTATGTCGATGACATCGTGTTGCCGGGCATGCTTCACATGGAACTACTTCGTAGTCCAGTAGCTCACGCTCGCATCAAGTCAATCGACGTCAGCAAGGCATACGACATTCCAGGCGTTCGCTTAGTTTTAACTGGCGAAATGATGGCAGCTCGTAACCTTGCCTGGATGCCAACATTGTCTTACGACACTCAGGCGGTACTTGCTACTGACAAAGTTCGGTTCCAGGGACAAGAAGTTGCCGCAGTTATTGCTGACGATCCATACATCGCAAAAGATGCCTGCCAGGCAATCGTTGTTGAGTATGAACAACTTCCAGTAATCGTTAACCCATTCCAGGCCATGGAATCCGATTCCGAAGTAATTCGTGATGACAAGGAAAACCAGCCAGGAAACAAGATCTTCGATTGGGAAATTGGCGACAAGGCAGCAACTGATAAGGCATTCGCTGAAGCAGATGTTATTTCCAAGATGGAATTGCACTACCCACGTTCACATCCATCTCCAATGGAAACCTGTGGTTCGATCGCAGACTTCAATCGCGCAACTGGCAAGCTAACCGTTTACATGACTTCGCAGGCACCGCACATTGTGCGCGCCGCAGTAGCCATGGTTGCCGAACTTCCAGAACACATGATCCGCATCGTTTCACCTGACCTGGGTGGTGGCTTTGGTAACAAGGTTCCGATTTACCCCGGTTATGTAGTTGCGATCTTGGCTTCGATTCTGACTGAAGTTCCAGTCAAGTGGATTGAAGATAAGACCGGAAACTTGATCTCTACTGGCTTTGGTCGCGACGTTTACCTGCAGGGTGAAATGGCGCTTCGCAAGGACGGCAAGATGCTGGGTATGCGCATGAAGACGATCTCAGATCACGGCGCTTTCTATGCAGATGCTCAGCCTTCAAAGTTCAAGATTGGTCTGATGCACTCAGCATTTGCTTGCTACGACGTGCCCGCTGCACACCTTGAATCTGTTGGTTACTACACCAACAAAGCCCCTGGTGGAGTTGCTTACCGTTGTTCCTTCCGCGTAACTGAAGCCATGTTCTTCCAGGAGCGCATGGTTCACGCAGCAGCTAATGATCTAGGTATGGATCAAGCTGAGTTCCGTCGTATCAATTTGGTCAAGGACGACATGTTCCCTTACCGCACTGCCTTCGGTTTCCTAACCGACTCGGGTCAGTACGGAAAGTGCCTAGACATAGGTATGAAGGCAATTGGCTACGACACCTACAAGGCTGAACAAGCTGAAGCTCGTTCCCGTGGCAAGTTGCTAGGTATTGGTATCTCGACAATGACTGAGCCTTTGGGCGCAGGAAACAGTCGTGAATACGACATCCTCGGTATCAAGATGTTTGACTCCGCTGAGCTTCGCGTTCACATGTCCGGTAAGGCAATCTTGCGTACCGGCGCAATGAACCAAGGCCAGGGTCACCAAACAACTTGGGCACAGATTGTTGCTCACGAACTAGGTATTCCAGCTGATGACGTAACAGTCGAAGAAGGCGATACCGACACCGCACCATTTGGTATGGGTACTTACGCATCACGTAGTACACCGGTTGCCGGAGCTGCAGTTGCAATGGTTGCTCGCAAGATTCGTGCCAAGGCACGCAAGATTGCGGCTCACCTTCTTGAGGTCTCAGAAGAAGACATCGAGTGGGAGTTGGGTCGGTTCTACGTTCGCTCAAATAAAGAGCGTGGCGTAACAATTCAGGACTGCGCGATTGCTGCTTACAGCAACATGCCAGATGGTATGGAGCCAGGGCTTGAGAACAACGCTTACTACGATCCACCGAACCTAACTTGGCCGTTCGCGGCCTACTTCGTAAAGGTTGAAGTAGACGCAGAAACTGGCGTTTGGGATGTTCTAAAGGTTGTAGCAGTCGATGACTGTGGTGTTCGTATCAACCCAATGATTGTGGAAGCACAAATCATGGGTGGTCTGACTGAGGCTTACGCAATGGCGAGCATGCAGTACCAGACTTATGACGACCAAGGAAACATGATTGGTGCAAACTACATGGACTACTTGTTGCCAACAGCTTGGGAAACTCCAGGCTTTGAGCTACATGAAGTTGTAACTCCATGCCCTCACCACCCAATCGGTGCCAAGGGTGTTGGCGAATGCGCAACTGTTGCTGGTCCTGCTGCTTTTGTGAACGCAGTTGTGGATGCACTTGGTCACTTAGGCGTTCGTAACATCGACATGCCAATGATGCCAAACCGTGTCTACGAAGCACTAACAACCGGTAAAGACATCAGCGGTATGCCACCTGTAATGATGGGCGACTAATCGTGAAAACAGTTAATGCAAACTCGGGCCCTAAGGAGGCATCATGCTGATC
>CANKTT010000078.1 GCA_947486505.1 Actinomycetota bacterium
CGCTTCCACTTTTCTTTGTTGCAATGACGCTTCGGCCATTAACGACTTCAGTGGGTCCAGTTCTTCCTGAGATCCGCGAGGAATTTGGCTTGTCGGCAACGGCAGGTTCACTACTAACCACACTTCCGATTTTGATGTTTGGTCTTGGCGCCCTGTTTATCCCTAGGTTGCTGCATCGAATTAGTCCCAATAAAGCAATCTCACTGAGTTTGCTAGCCCTTGCCCTTGGTGGTCACCTTCGATTGATTCCGTTTGTAGTCGTTCTTTACCTAGGAACCATAATTATTGGGCTTGGCGTTGCAGTCGGCAACGTTGTTCCATCACTGATTACTCGTCGAGATTTCCCGACTCGAATCGGCGGCGTGATGGGAATGATCGCGGGCGCAATTTCGTTATCGGCTGCCGTGGCCGCTCTAGTCACATATCCAATTGCAAATCGACTTGGCTCGTGGCGAGAAGCACTTGAATTGTGGGCACTCTTACCGTTGGTGGTATTCATCATTTGGCAGTTCTATCGGCATCCACAAAGTAAGGATGTCCGACTTGATACCCCACATAACATGAAGGCTTTGCTCCGCAATCCATTGGCGTGGAGCTTAACCTTGTACTTCGGATTTCAATCCATAAATTTTCATTCAATGAACACCTGGCTCCCTACTATTTTGCGCGAAGCAGGAACTGATCCAGTAACTGCAGGAAAGCAATTAGCCGTTCTGGTGCTAATTGGATTACCAACTGGCTTGTTTGTGCCGCCGTTAGCAGCGCGCCTTACTTCGCAAGTGGGACTTTGTGTTGGTTTCGTTGCAGTGTTCGCTGTAGGTCTGATTGGTATCTGCAGCTTTGCAATTTACGGATTGTGGCCAGCAGCAACGTGGCTTTGGGTCTTCTTACTTGGAGTCGGCCTAGGTTCCTCATTCCCGCTTGCGCTCACTTTGGTGTTATTGCGTTCTGATACTCCCGAAACTTCCAGAGATCTAGGCTCTTTCATGCAAGGTGGCGGATACATAATTTCCGCATTAGGACCTTTGACATTGGGATTTTTGCGCGACATCACCAATTCCTGGTCGGCAGCATTCGTTGCCTTAGGAATCGCATTACTAGTGCAACTGATCTCTGGAGTAATAATCTCGCGGCCAGTTTTGATCACCGAAAAGTAATGAAACAATAAGGTGTGCCAAATCGCCTTGCAGATTCAACTTCGCCGTACTTGTTGCAACATGCCGACAATCCCGTTGATTGGTATCCCTGGTCTGAAGAGGCATTTGAACTAGCTAGAACCAGAGACGTCCCAATTTTCCTGAGCGTTGGTTACAGCGCCTGTCATTGGTGTCATGTAATGGCTCACGAAAGTTTTGAAAACCCGTCAGTTGCAGCATTGATGAATGAGTATTTCGTAAACATCAAAGTAGATCGCGAAGAACTACCGGCAGTTGATTCGCTTTACATGGAAGCAACCCAGGCAATGACTGGACATGGCGGATGGCCAAATTCAGTTTGGCTAGATCATGATCGACGACCATGGTATACGGGAACATATTTTCCACCTCGGCCTTCACATGGGATGCCATCATTCACCCAGGTTCTGTTAGCACTTAACGACACTTGGTCCACTGAACGAGAGCGAGTTAGAGATTCCTCGGCTCGAATCATGGAGCACATTGGATCACGAAACGAACTTATTGTTAAGTCCAAATCAGATTTCACTAAAGAAGAAGTTGCCGATGCAGTAACTTCTGGAATCGATTCCTTGGCGGCAGCATTTGATCCGATTAATGGGGGATTCGGTGATGCTCCTAAGTTTCCACCATCGCTAGTGCTGGAGTTTCTGCTCAGAAATGAAGCATTACGAAGACTCAACGATGACGAACCTGATTTCCGTATCATGAAAATGATCGAACAAACATGCAACGCCATGGCTCGTGGCGGAATGTATGACCAACTAGGTGGCGGGTTTGCACGTTACAGCGTGGACGCAACTTGGACAGTTCCACACTTCGAAAAGATGCTCTATGACAATGCCCAACTACTCTCAATTTACGCACATCTGTACCGACTGACAGGTGACACACAAGCACTACGCATTACAACCGAAACTGCCGAATTCTTGATTCGCGAAATGCAAACCCCTGAGGGCGGCTTTGCGGCAGCACTTGATGCTGACAGTATCGACAAAGAGACTGGGCATTCTGAAGAGGGAGCGTTCTATGCCTGGACACCAAACCAGATCACGGAAGTGGTCGGCGCAGTAGATGCAGAATGGGTCATGCAGTTGTGCGAGGTAACACCAAATGGCACGTTCGAACATGGCAAATCAGTGCTAACTCTTCATCAAGATCCCGACGATTGGGACAGGTGGCATAACTTGCGCGAAAAACTGTTCTTGTCGAGAGAAGTCAGACCACGCCCGAGCAGAGATGACAAGATTGTCGCCGGGTGGAATGGTCTTGCAATTCGAGCACTTGTGGATGCGGGCAGTATTTGTGACCGACCGGACTGGATAGATTGCGCCACCCGCGCTGGTGACTTGTTGGTCAGTAAACACCTAGGAGCTGACCCAATGCACCCTGGCAGATTAGTGAGAGTTTCGCGCGATGGTAAAGCGGGACTGCATGCCCTCGGTGTTCTGGAAGATCAGGCACTAGTGGCAAGTGCTTTTCTAGCATTAGCGCAGGTTAATGGCGATGACGCTTGGCGCGAATTGGCAGATATATTGATAACGGACATCAAAGATCATTTTCAGCAAGGTTCAGGGTTAACGGATACCGCAAATGATGTTGAGCCTGTGGCAAAGGATGTCACAGCTCGGCAAGTTGATCCAACTGACAATGTGACACCATCAGGTTGGGCTGCCACAATTGATGCGGCATTGACTTACGCTGCGCTATCGGGTGATACCGGGATGCGCACTTGGGCGGAAAAATTCATTCCAGCACTAATCCCATTGGTCGCAACTCATACTCGGTTTGCAGGCTGGGGAAGCGCCATGTTCGCTACCTGGCTTGATGGCCCCCGCGAAGTGGCGGTGTCAGGTCCAAGCGATTCTGAATTCCGACATGTATTGGCTAGAGGAACTGCGCCTGGAATGGTTTACTCCTGGGGTGTCGACCAACCACTGTTGCAGAATCGAAATGCAATTGATGGGCAAGCGACTGCGTACGTATGTCGGGGATTTGTTTGTGATGCCCCGACAACCAACTTGAATGTCTTGAAAAAATTAATCGGAGTTGTTAACTAAATACCGAAGCGTCGATTGCGCGCGGTATAGGAGCGGACTGCGCGCAAGAAATCAATTTGGCGAAAGTTTGGCCAGTAAGCTTCGCAAAAGTAAAACTCCGAGTGAGCACTTTGCCACAACAAAAAGCCACTGAGTCTTTGTTCTCCCGATGTTCTGATTACCAAATCAGGATCAGGTTGCCCTTTGGTATAAAGATGTGCAGCAATATGTTCGATTTCGATTTTGGCTGCGACTTCATCTAGTGACTTGCCAGTTGCTGACTCCTCAAGCAAAAATGACTTAACGGCATCAACTACTTCTTGTCGGCCGCCATATCCAATTGCCACGTTGACGAGAAGTCCCGGAACATTTTGAGTTGCATCTTTGGTCTTATTGAGCAGTTCTTTAGTTCTCTCAGGTAGAAGTTCGAGCGCTCCGACTGGATGGATTTGCCATCGACCTTGGCTACCCAAAGAAGTAACTGTGTCTTCGATGATTTCCAACAAAGCATCTAACTCCGACGGTTCGCGAAGTAAGTTATCTGTAGATAGCAGCCAAAGGGTTACAACCTCAACACCTAATTCTTCGCACCAACCGAGGAACTCGGTAATCTTTTCGCCACCTGCTCGATGCCCATGGGCGGTTGATGAGCCCATTTCGGCAGCCCAGCGACGATTCCCATCCAAAATCACACCCACATGAGCGGGAAGTTGATCTTGCGGAAGTGAGGAAGTTAGCCGATGGCCGTATAGGTCATATGCAATGTCGCCTAAGAGAGTGCTGATTCTTCCCATGCGCCTAGGTTAGTAGATCGCAAAACCTGCTTGCCCCCGCTATTGTTCAGAAATTCACCCATTAGCAACTCTTTAATACGGCGTGTCTGTCCAACCAAAATCATCAGTCCCAATACCGTCATTCTTATCGGGAAATTCCGATCCTTCCCAAGGATAAATCTGAAAATCTGGGGTGAGCTCGTGACCAAATCGAACACTCAAAAGCGCACGTACGTATTGGATACCAGCGTCTTGCTTTCTGACCCGAGTGCCCTATTTCGATTTGATGAACATGAAGTCGTTATTCCGGTCGTAGTAATTACCGAACTGGAAGCCAAGCGAACCCATCCTGAATTGGGTTATTTTGCGCGTTCTGCACTGCGTAGCCTTGATGATCTTCGCATCAAACATGGGCGCCTTGATGCCCCACTGCCACTTGGTAACGATGGCGGGGTACTTAGAGTTGAACTAAATCACACTAATCCCGATGTCTTGCCGGCTGGATTTCGGCTAGGGGATAACGACACCAGAATTCTTTCGGTTGCTATGAATCTTTCTGCCGAAGGTTGCGACGTTGTATTAGTCAGTAAAGATTTGCCACTTCGAGTCAAGGCTTCTGCAGTTGGTCTAGAAGCTCAGGAGTATCGCGCTGAAATCGTGCCATCAAGTGGTTGGACTGGCATGGCAGAAGTAACCGTAAGTTCCTCAGAAATCGATGCGTTGTACAGCGATGACATCATCGATCATGAAAGCGCTCGAGAAAATCCTTGCCACACCGGAATCGTTTTATCAAGTGACCGCGGTAGCGCCTTAGCTAGAGTCACTCCAGACAAGCGATTGCAGTTAATCCGCGGTGACCGAGAGGCTTTTGGCCTGCACGGCAGAAGTGCAGAACAGCGAATTGCGTTGGATTTGTTACTTGACTCTGACATTGGAATTGTTTCCCTCGGCGGAAGGGCCGGAACCGGAAAGAGCGCCTTGGCACTTTGTGCTGGCTTAGAAGCGGTCATGGAACGCCAGCAGCACCGCAAGGTAGTGATTTTTCGCCCACTTTATGCGGTTGGTGGTCAAGAACTCGGCTACTTACCTGGAAGTGAAAATGAGAAAATGTCGCCCTGGGCGCAGGCAGTCTTTGACACTTTGTCCGCAGTGACCTCTGGTGATGTTATCGATGAAATTCTAGAACGTGGAATGTTAGAAGTTCTTCCGTTAACTCACATTCGTGGGCGTTCTTTGCATGACACTTTTGTAATTGTCGATGAAGCTCAGTCACTTGAGCGAAATGTTTTATTGACGGTGCTTTCGCGCATTGGCAAAGATAGCCGAGTTGTTTTGACTCACGATGTGGCGCAGCGAGATAACTTGCGCGTTGGTAGACACGATGGCGTTGTCGCAGTTGTTGAAAAGTTAAAGGGACATCCATTGTTTGCGCACGTGACTCTGAACAGATCAGAACGCTCACCAATTGCTGCTCTTGTTACAGATATGCTCGAAGACCTACCTGCTTAGATACAAAAACAACTTGTTAGAATTAGAAACCTATGCGAAAACGAATCCTTTCTACAACGACAATTGCCATTTGCACTTTTTTAACAATTCAGACCAGTGTCAGCCCGGTGTCAGCCGCAATTATTCGGGCCGCAGATGATCCAACCAGAGGATTAGATACAAAAGCGGAACGTAAAAAGATTTCGTTTGAAGTCTGGGTTAAGTCACCAACCGCTAAATATTTGAAAAAAGTTGAGTCAAACAACAATTGCAAATCAACAGGCGGAAACGGAAAGTATCAAGGAACTTGGCAAGTCGATAAGGGATTTTGGAAAACATACGGTGGCTTAAAGTATGCCTCCAAGGGAAGTTTGGCGAGCTGCCTCGAACAGGATCGCGTTGCCTACAAGGGCTGGCTTGCCCGCGGCTGGAGTCCGTGGCCACCAGCCAAAAGGTTCAAACCCTGATTCATAACTACTTAGGCGGACCGATTGGGATATTCAACGCAATTGGTCGCAGGGTTTCAGCAAAGAAATCATTGCCTTTATCGTCTACCACTACGAATGCTGGGAAGTTTTCGACTTCAATTTTCCAAACTGCCTCCATCCCCATTTCCGGGAAATCCAGGACTTCAACTTTTTTGATGTTGTCCTTAGCGAGTCGAGCGGCAGGGCCACCAATTGAACCTAGGTAGAAGCCACCATTTTCCTGACATGCCTTGGTCACTGCATCACTACGGTTACCTTTTGCCAACATAACAAATGAGCCACCTGCTTTTTGAAACCGGTCAACGTATGCATCCATGCGACCCGCAGTAGTTGGCCCAAAAGATCCGGATGCGTAACCGTCTGGAGTTTTTGCTGGTCCGGCGTAATAGACCGCATGGTCTTTGAAGTACTGTGGCATTTCTTCGCCACGATCAATCATTTCCAAAATCTTGGCGTGTGCTAAGTCGCGCGCCACAATCAGCGGACCAGTTAGCGAAACTCGAGTTTTAACGGAAAGCTTTGCCAACGTTTCGCGAATCTCGGTCATTGGACGAGTCAAGTCAATGCTTATGACGTCATCGTCGAGGTGCTCATCAGTGATTTCAGGCAAGAACCGAGCCGGATCAGTTTCTAACTTTTCAATGTATGCCCCAGTGGCATCGATTTTTACAAGTGCTTGTCGGTCAGCTGAGCATGAAACTGCAATTGCAATTGGGCAAGATGCTCCATGTCGAGGTAATCGAATCACCCGAACGTCATGGCAGAAATACTTACCACCGAATTGCGCCCCAATCCCAAAGTTTTGGGTGAGCTTGAGAATCTCAGCTTCCATTTCAAGATCCCGATAACCGTTACCATCCGGGCCACCTTCAGTTGGCAATGAATCTAAATACTTTGTGCTGGCAAGCTTTGAAACCTTCAGTGCGTACTCGGCACTAGTTCCACCTACGACTATCGC
>CANKTT010000079.1 GCA_947486505.1 Actinomycetota bacterium
AACTGGAGTTACTGAGTTAGTGCTTTCTACATTCTCAACTATTGGTTCAGCAGTTACAGCTACAAGATCTGAATCTGTTGACACACCTGTTACTTCTGCATCTGCTGGCAAGCCAAGCTCTGTGCTGGAAATCGTTACGGTCTGGGTTGAACCAACTCGGATGTCTAAGTTTGTTACGTTTGGCGCCAGGTCTGTCTCAAGTGCTGGATCAGTAACAGTTACGTACACAACCAATGAAGGTGTGTTTGGACGGTTATCAACACTGAAGGTTAGAACTGCTGGTTCTGCTTCGTCTACATCAACGGTTGTAGGATCATCCACGTTAGTCGCTGAGCTACCTGAGATGTTGAAAGACGCTCTACCCAATGCTGGGATTGCGGACTCTTCAATTGTGATGCTTGCATCAGATGACTGAACTGACACAACGTCAGCAGCTGTCAGAGCTAAGTAAGCGGAAATTCTTGCAGTGACCGCTTCCGCGCCAGTGAGAAGAGAAAGGGTGTTTACATCATTTTGCTTTACAAAGGATGCGGACTTTAGGGCATCAGCAGCAAATGTTGTGACGCTAACAGCTACATCCTTGTAGTTCAAAGATCTAAAGGTAATCGTCTCTGGGATGGCATCGCCAACCTCGAAGCCCTCGGGAATTGTGTCACCTAGTTCGTAAACCGGAGTTAGACCTAGTGCGGTGATTGTGAATGTGGCGCTGCCATCAACTGGGGCTACTGCGTTAGTGGGTTCTACGCCATCAACTATTGGTCCCGCTGTTACAGCAATTAGATCTGAATCTGTTGACACACCAGTTACTTCTGCATCTGCAGGTAAGCCGAGAACATCGCTCGAAATTGTTATCGTCCGAGTTGAATCGCGAACCATGTCAATACTTGTTACGCCTGTTGCAAGATCAGTCTTTAGAGCTGGATCAACGACTGTAACGTTAACTTCAATTGGGGCAAGAGTCGGACGGTTATCGACGCTGAATGTTAGAACTGCTGCCTCTGTTGTCGCTGAACTACCTGAGATGTTGAAGGTTGCAACACCATTTGCTGGAACTGCGGACTCTCCAATAGTGATGCTGGCATCAGATGACTGAACCGAAACTACATCAGTGTCTGTTAGCGCTAGTAGTGCAGATGTGATTTCTGCCGTGACTGCTGCTGTGCCAGTGGTTAAGGAAAGGCTGTAAACGCCTCTGCTATCAGATGTGAAAGAGGTTGAGTTTAGGCCAGCGAAAGTTGTGACTGGAACAACTACATCCTGGTAGTTCAATGACCTGAAAGTAATTGTCTCTGGGATGTCATCGCCAATGTTTTTGCCATCTGGAATTGTGTCGCCAAGTTCGTACACCGGTGTTAGACCTAGTGCAGTAATAGTGAATGTGGCTTTGCCACCCACAGGGGTTACTGAGTTGGTGCTTTCTACATTCTCAACTATTGGTTCAGCAGTTACAGCTACAAGATCTGAATCTGTTGACACACCTGTTACTTCTGCATCTGCTGGCAAGCCAAGCTCTGTGCTGGAAATTGTTATGGTCTGAGATGTTCCGTAACGAATATCTAAGCTTGTTAAATCAGCTGGTAAGTCTGTTTTAAGTGCTGGGTCGGTGACAGTAACGTTAACGACCAACGGTGTGATGTCATCACGACCCTGAACGCTAAATGTCAAAACTGCTGACTCTGCTTCATCTACCTCTAGCGTTAGCGGATTGTCAACAGTCGTTGCCGAGCTGCTTGAGACAGTGAACTTTGCTACGCCACCTTCAGCAGTGGCAGATTCTTCAATCGCTATGTTTGCATCAGATGACATGACTTCGATTACCGCGTCGGCGGCTAGGGCTATTGGAGTTGCGGTGATATCCAACTCGATAGCGGCTTTGCCTGTCGTAAGTGCCAGGGTGTTACCGCCTGGGCCGCTGACAACGTCAGCTGAGGCTAGGGCGGATACGGGCACAACTGGATCGACTCCATTGGCGCTGGCTGGAACTGCGAGTCCAGAAATTCCCATAAGTGCCACCACTGAGGATGCGATAACGCGGGCGACAACTGAATGACGAGGTGTAAGAAGTGTATTTTCCATGAGAGCAGGTTATGAAAGTAATGTGTATTTAGTTCATGCTTTGGATAAAGAGTAAGAGTAATTTCAGTTAACTTTTGGTGAATAGATTTTTGGAGAATTTACAGCAAAATCAGGTAAATGTCCGAATACTCGGGATACCAGAATCCTTACTTAAGCCAGAAATCAGACCAGCGAACAAAAATCAATGCCGCGACTATCAAGTAAGAAGCGCCGACCAGGATCCATTTCAAAGCAACAGCTATTTCTGACAAATTCTTGCCAAAACTCAGCCTTTTGCCAGCTAAATTATCAGTCGTTACTTGCCAAAAAATCGGAATAGTTACTGCCCACACAACCATGCACCAAGGGCAAAGGGCTCCTATTACATAAAGGCTTTGTCCTACTAACCAAACAACAAAAACCATCCCGGCCAATGCGCCGAGGTTCAGTCCCAGCCACATTGATCTGGGTAATTCGACTCCTGCAAACAGCAAAGCGCCGAACATAACCACAACTGTGAAGCCGATGACACCTAGGACTGGGTTTGGAAATCCGAACAATGACGCTTGTTCCGTGTTTATAACTGAGCCACATGAAAGCACCGGGTTGATGTCGCAGTTGGGTACAAAATCAGGATTACTAAGAACGGCAATCTTTTGAATGATTAATTCAATGGCGGCGATGATGCCGATAATGCCGCAGATAACCAAAATCCATGCCGTTTGGCGATAGGTATTTGGTTGGATTTCAAGTTCGGCTTCCACTAGTTAACTTCCGATTCTGCTGGACACAATGCCAATTCTAATGCACCGATTAAAGGGAGCTTTTCCATGATTCTCAGCGAATTTGGACTGCGCGTGCTACGGCACATCGGTGCAAACTATGCCAGGTTCTGCTTTGCCTGTTAGGTAAAATTTGTCGACCACTTTGTCAATACATTTTGAGCCTTGGTAATAGGCAGTGTGCCCATCACCGTCAAGGGTCAGCAAGACTCCACTTGAGAGTTGAGAAGCAAGAGCCTGCGCCCACTGATACGGCGTAGCAGGATCGTTCACCGTACCAACTACCAATATTTTTGGAGTTCCTGGAGCGGTGATCTTTTTGGGAACACCTGTCGCTTCAGCTTTCCAGTAACTGCAACTTAAGTTGCTCCAGGCAAGGAAGGCGCCGAAATTTGGAGCTACTTTTTTCCATTCACTTGCTAACGCGACAGTTTGTGCTGTCGTGGCACGATCTGGCCGATCTAAACAATTCACCGCAGCTATTGCGTCGTTTGAGTTATCTTTGAAACTTCCATCCGATTGTCTGCCAGTGTAGAAATCCACACTTTCAGCAAGTCCAGAAAAGTCATTTTCGAAAGCGTTGCGCAGATTGGTTCGCAACTCGGGCCAGCCGTTTTGCTTGTCGTATAGCGATCCAACAACTCCAATTGTCCCCATGGCCTCGGTGAATATTCGCCCATCATCTAAGGTGACGGGATTTACATCAAGATCAGCGAGCAAGTCAGTGACTTCAGCAACTCCTGTCTTACCACTTGCTGAAAGGGGGCAGTTTTCTCTGGTTGCACAATCGTTGACGAACCGTTGCAAGGCAAGTTCAAAACCCAAAGCCTGTCCATAAGAAAGTTCCTCATTGCTCAAGCTTGGATCTATGGCACCATCAAGCAACATGCGGCCGACTTTGTCTGGAAAAAGATCTGCATAAGTAGCGCCGAGAAAAGAGCCATAACTTTTACCAAGCCAGTTCAATTTCTGATCGCCTAATAGGGCTCGCAAGATATCGATATCTCTGGTTGCACTTACTGAGTCTAGAAATTTGTAGGTGTCCGAAGAATTAGTTGCGCAAGTTTGAGCAAACAGCTCCGACATGGCTTGAACCTGATCTACTTCTACTTGATTGTCAGGCGAACCATCAAGTGCGATGTATTCATCCGTTTGTTCGTCACTTAAGCATTCGACCGGGGTGCTCTTCCCTACTCCGCGTGGATCGAACCCAACAATGTCAAAGTTCTCGCGCAGGGTATCGCTGACAACATATTCGGCATAAGTTGTGTACTCGATTCCAGAACCACCAGGGCCGCCAGGGTTAAGAATGAGAGATCCCAGGGAAGAACCTGTTGCCAGTTTTCGAATCACTGAGATTTGCATTGCGCTATCCGAAGGGTTTGTGTAATCAATTGGGACATTGAAGGTTGTGCATTCAAACCCAGCATCACAGTCCGACCAATTTAGTTTTTGAGTGTAGTAGCCATCAAGCCCCTCACCTTGCGGTACCGATGCACTTTCACTTGGTTTAGGTGAACTGTTGATAGTGGAATTTGAGCTGATAACTCGGTAGCTAAGGGTGACAACAATTCCAACAAAAATGGCCAAGAAAATGGCTAGAAACTTGCGCAAAAACACTCCCTCGATACAACTAATTCGACCTTATTCCAGATGAGGAAGATTGCGAAACTATCCAACTATTGCGGTAAGCCGGGGGTCTCTCAGACTTACCAGAAGCGATTCGAAGGCGTTTAGTGGATTAACGTTCGCGACAATTTGATCACGTGCCTCAGTGATCGCCGCAATTCTTTTCAGTGTCGCAGATTCATCATCAATACTGGCCACACGTTCAATTGATTCACGTAATTCTTCATTAACGAGTTCGACGTTTGCACCGGATTGAACCACCAAAACATCACGGTAGTAACCAGTTAGATCCAATAAGACTCGATCGTATTGATCACTTAGGACTCGGCGGCGCCGAGATTTTGCGCGATCATCCAAATCTTTCAGTGCACTTTTCATTTGTCGCTCAACGGTCTTCAGGCCTTTACCCTCGGCACCTTCGCCAAAAGCCGTTCGGATGTCCTGGTCATCTTCTTGATCAAGTGGCGTCACGATGGCATCTGCATCGGCATTTGCACTAGCAACGATCTTGTTCGCTTGATCGAAGCACGAACTGACGACTCGTAGGTTGGTTGGGATATCCAGGATTTGTTTGCGGCGCAGTCTCACGCTTTCGTCAGTTGCAAGTGCGCGTGCTCGGCCAATGTGTCCTTGTGCAGCGCGAGTTGCCCACGCTGCCATTGCTGAATCAATGCCAAATCGAGCCGTGAGTTGTTGCGAAATCGCTGCAAAAGTTGGTGAAGTCAAAGCGACGTGACGGCAACGACTCCGGATCGTTGAAAAAACATCATCAACGGTTGGAGCGCAGAGGAGCCAGACTGTTGCTGGTGGTGGTTCTTCTAAAGACTTAAGCAAGGTTGAAGCTGCATCGATGCGAAAGCGATCCACGTCTTCAACAACTATTACGTGCCATGGCGAACGAGTTGGCAATAGTGATGCCCGTTCGATTAGATTCCGCGTGGCTTCAACTTTGTAATTGATGCCTTCGGGGACGATGTGTTCAACATCTGGATGTACGCCAGCCGCAACATTTCGACAATCAATGCACTCACTACAACCACCATTCGGACAAACTAGTGATGCCGCGAACGCAAGCGCAAGAGTACTTCGGCCACTTCCTGGTGGACCGGTGATTAGCCAAGCATGTGTCATCGCGTCACCACGTTCACCAATTGCTACTTTTGCGGCATCGGTTACTGCGTGTTTCATTTCGTCCACAGCATGCTCTTGACCAATCAAGGAATCAAAAACAGTCATCGTGATGCGAGCACTCCGTCAATTGCAGAACGAACTGCAGCTGCAACCTCGTCTTTTGGTGCAGTCGCGTCAATAACAACGTTTGGATGCGACGAGGCTGCCGCGATGTCACGGAACGCTTCGTGCACGGCTTCATGAAAATCACGGGATTGAATTTCCATGCGATCGGTGCCATCCATTCGCTGTTCGCCAGCATCGGCTGGAACATCTAGGTAGATAGTAAAATCAGGAATCAAGTTTCCAGTTGCCCAAAGGCTTAGGTCACGAACTTTGTCGGCTCCAAGACCGCGCGAATATCCTTGATAAGCAACCGAGGAATCGTAATACCGATCGCAGATAACAGTGGCTCCCCGCTCAAGAGCTGGTCGGATTAAGTTGGCAGCGTGATCTGCGCGCGAGGCTGCAAACAATAGGGCTTCGGTGTGATCTGGCATGTCCGTGATTTCTGGATCCAACAAAATATTTCGGATCTTTTCGGCAGTTGGGGTGCCGCCCGGCTCTCGGGTTAGAACTACTTCTTGTCCAAGTGATTGTAGGTATTCAGCAAGGCGCTTTGAATGCGTAGATTTTCCAGCGCCTTCACCACCTTCGATCGCAATGAACAAACCTGTAGCCACGATTTAAACTCTAGCCAACAGGTGTGACGTCAGATTCAACTGGCGTTGAACCAACACCGGTCTTAGTTTTTGCTGCGGCTTTTTTCGCGGCAGCACCACTAATCACTTTTGTACCACCAACAGTTTTCTTGGCTGCCTTCTTCTTGGCCGTTGCTTTCTTCTTAACTGGTGGCTTCTTAGCTGCAGTTTTACGAGCTGCTGGCTTCTTTACAGATGGTCCAGCAGCGCGACGTTCTGCGAGCAAATCAGATGCACGCTCGATAGAAATTGTCTCAACTGAATCGCCACCGCGAAGTGAGGCATTTGTTTCACCATCGGTGATGTAGATACCAAAGCGGCCTTCGCGAACCACAACTTCTTTTTGGGTAGATGGGTCAACGCCGACCACCTTGAGTGGGCCGGCCGCCTGTCCCCGACCACGACGAAGTTTTGGTTGCGCAAACAGAGCGAGCGCTTCTTCAAGTGTGCAACTAAAGATTGATTCTTCATCTGGCAAAGTGCGTGAGTCTTTACCCTTTAACAAGTACGGGCCGTAACGACCATTCTGGGAAGTGATTGGCTCACCTTCAGTTGGATC
>CANKTT010000080.1 GCA_947486505.1 Actinomycetota bacterium
ATCAGGCGACTTTGATTTCAAGCGACTGATCTTTCGTCGCTGACACTGTGCCTGCACTCGCCTGATACCACTTGTTGCTCTAGCCTTTACTTATGAATGAAAAAGTTGTTAAAACCGATGAGCAATGGCGAGCTGAGCTAAGTCCTGAAGAATATCGCGTACTTCGCGAAGCAGGTACTGAGGCCGCGTTCATTGGAGAGTACACCGACACCGAAGCTAATGGCATCTACGCTTGCCGTGCCTGTGGCGCTGAACTGTTCAGAAGTGATGCAAAGTTTCATAGCGGCTGTGGTTGGCCATCCTTCTTCACTCCTTTGGCCGCCGAGACTGTAACTGAAATCAAAGACATGTCACACGGCATGGTGCGAACTGAAATCCGATGCGCTGCTTGTGATTCACACCTTGGCCATGTTTTTGAGGGCGAAGGCTACAAAACTCCAACAGATTTGCGTTACTGCATCAACTCAATTTCAATGACGTTGATTGAAGACAAAAACTAACCTAAAGAAATTAGTGCGATTCCAGTAAACGTAATAGCAATTCCCACGTACTGAATCGGCATCAAGCGCTCTTTGTGAATCCACCACGCCAACAAAACTGTCACGATTGGGTAAAGCGAACCAAGTACGGCAACTACGGAAAGCAAACCTAGTGATGCGGCAAAGGCAAATAAGATGTTCGCACCAGCATCGGAAGCGCCGATAGTTGCTAGCCACGGAATGTCTTTCTTAATTAGTCCACCAATCGATGTGAGTGCCAAGGCGATAACCAAAACGATTGAAACTTGAGTAGCTCGCATGGCAACGATGGTTACTGTTGGATTTTCCTGTCCACCCTTAGCCATGAAATAAACACAGAATCCAAAAGTTAATGCGGCGAACAGGGCCAGGAATACTGGCCGGGAATCTACCTTCCCATTTAGCTCAGGCCCGCTAGCCAGAATCACACCAAT
This sequence comes from Actinomycetota bacterium, assembly GCA_947486505.1. Next base: position 953 of record CANKTT010000080.1, read on the forward strand.
AAGTGCAACGACAATTCCACCTACTTGCAAACTGCTCGGGCGCTCACCTTGCACCAGGCCAATTGTCAGCGGGACAACTGCGCTCAGCGACGAAATCGGAGCCACAATTCCCATCTGGCCAGTAGCTAGCGCGGTATAGAAACCAACGAGGCCAAGCAATCCCATAGCGCCAGCGATTGCGCCGTTAAACCAGACCGTGGTGTCCCAGGTCCAAATACCAAAAATCAAGGCAAGCGATGATGCAAACAGCAGCCCAAACGTCTGTGATCCACCGATTACCGCAATTGCTTTTCGCTTCTTGCTAAGAGTTCCACCCAAGAAGTCAGATACACCCCAGACCACGCTGGAAAGCAAGGCAAGAATGATCGGCACTCCGTCAGCCTAACTGACCGCGCGCCTATGCCATCAACTAGTGCATTCTTCATATGCTTAGAAGTAATGGATTCTTCTGGGGTAGGTGCTTCAAACGTGGACGTTTGGCAAAGTGCATTAGACAGCCTGCAGAGCCCTGTTTTGCGTGCTGAGTTTTCATTAGAGGAAGTTCCAGCACCGCAGCGTTTGGCACCGTACAGCATTGCTCTAGCTGTTGAAGCCATAGATTCCGATGACGAAGAATTGGCAGTTGGTCGCTTTATTGTGTTGCATGATCCAGAGGGTCAAGACACCTGGGATGGTACGTTTCGCGTAGTGTCTTTCGTACGGGCGCCTATGGAATCTGACGTTGTAACTGATGACCTTTTCGATGAAGTTGCCTGGTCTTGGCTAACTGATGCGTTAACAGATGCAGGGGCAAAATTTCATAATGCATCTGGAACAGTCACGCGCACTGTGTCGCGATCATTTGCGGGACTAGAAGATCGTTCAACCGAGACTGATCTTGAAATCAGAGCCTCTTGGTCACCAGACACTGAAGATCTTTCTCGCCACATGCAGGCCTGGCTTGCGCTTGTTGAAAAAAGTTCGGGACTAACCCCGCTACCGGAAGGCGTTACCGCACTTTCTCGAAAGCGCTAACAATTATTTATGTCTGATCACATTGATTCACTGCAAGACGTTAGTGACCCTAAGGGCTCTGGGGACTCTGGGGACCCTAAGGCCTCTGGGGACTCTGAAACCTCAGTCGAGGTCGAACGAATTCCAGTCACCGAACCACGCGAAGGCCTTCCACAAATCGTTTCAACTCCGGAGCAATTGGCGGAACTAGCAACTGCAATTTCGAACGGCACTGGACCTGTTGCACTCGACGCTGAGCGCGCTTCTGGATTTAAGTACAGCCAACGTGCTTACTTGATTCAACTGCGCAGAAATGGGTCGGGTTCGCATCTAATCGATCCAATTTTGTTTCCAAATTTGCAGCCACTTCAAGATTCACTCATTGGAGTGGATTGGATTTTGCATGCTGCCTCACAGGACTTAGTTTGTTTAGCCGAAGTTGGACTAATACCAACTGCGAATGTTTTTGATACTGAACTTGCTGGTCGACTACTTGGGTTGCCGCGCGTTGGACTTGGGCCATTGATCGAAACTCAATTGGGTTTCACACTTGCCAAAGAGCACAGCGCTGCTGATTGGTCCACTCGCCCACTGCCGGAATCTTGGCTCAATTATGCCGCTTTGGATGTTGAGTTCTTGATCGAGTTATGGGAAGTGCTCGAGGCGCAGCTGCAAGAAGCTGGCAAGCATCACTGGGCAATCCAGGAATTTGATCATGTTAGGCGAACAACTGGCCCGATTGAGCGCATCGATCCTTGGCGTCGCACTTCTGGCATGCACGTAATTCGAAAGCAACGAGACTTAGCTGTGATTCGTGAAGTTTGGTACGCGCGAGACGAAGTAGCCCGTGAGCAAGATATTGCAGCCGGCCGAATCCTGTCTGACTCCCACATTGTTACTATCGCAAGTTCTGGACTAACTAAGGAAGCTGAATTAAAGTCTCTTTCCTTCATGCATTTACGAAATGTTAAACGCCACTCAGATACCTGGATTGCAGCAACATTAAAGGCACATAGTCTGCCAGATGATGAATTGCCAGCACTGAAGTTGCCAGTCACCGGTCCACCAGCTCCGAGAAATTGGGAAGTACGTAATCCGCAAGCGTGGCTTCGACTTGAGTTTGCTCGAACTGAGTTATCCACGATCGCTGAAAAGCTTGGCCTTCCGATTGAAAATCTAATGACACCAGACACGATCCGACGCGTGCTTTGGGCTCCGCCTGAAAGTGTTGATTTGCTTCCTCAGACTCTTGCTGATTTGGGTGCTCGCCCATGGCAGATCGAAATTGTTTGCCCAGTACTAGAAACTGCTATTTGGGGGCTTACCCAAAATGAATCTAACGAACCGTAGTCTTTAGATCCTGCTCGATTGTTTCAACTATGCCTTGCGCGTCGAGACGCAATTTGATCAAGATTGATTTTCGAGTTGCATGATCTAGGAACTTCTTTGGAATTCCAAGTGAAGAAACTCGCGTTGCTGCCTTAACTTGACGCAAGGCACTGCCGATTGCTTCACCAATGCCACCGTCAACTAGGCCATCTTCGATGGTTACTACAAACTCGCGCTCAGCTAGGTAGTCAACTAATCCAGCAGCAACTGGTAACACCTGGATTGGGTCAATAACTTCAACGGAGAATCCACGCTCTTGCAAAGTTTGGGCTGCCTCTAGGGATTGCGTAGCCATCCCACCGATCGAAACTATTGTCACATCAGGATTTGGTGTCGCGATCAATACGTCGGCAAACCCAAGTGATTGAACGGCAGGAATGTCATCTGGAATCGCACCCTTAGAAAACCTGATCACAGTTGGGTGGTCTGACTTATCTACACAATTTCGAAGCGCTGAAACTAAGCGAGCTCCATCACGCGGTGCAAATAGGTCAAGGCCTGGCACAACTCGCAACAATGCCATATCCCACATGCCGTTGTGGCTCGCACCATCATCGCCGGTTACGCCAGAGCGGTCCAATGCAAACGTTACCCCAGCGCCATGCAGCGCTGCATCCATGATTACTTGGTCAATCGCTCGATTCAAGAATGTCGCATACACCGCAATGACTGGATGTAGGCCCGCATGTGCCATACCGACTGCACTGGTTACTGCATGTTGTTCTGCAATTCCCACGTCAAACGTGCGATCCGGAAATACGTCAGCGAAAGCGTCAAGGCCAGTAGGTCCCAGCATTGCTGCCGTAATTGCAACAACATCTTGTCGTTCGTTGCCGATCTGAACAAGTTCTTGTGAGAAAACTGACGTCCAAGACTTTACAGCTTGAGTTAACGGTTTGCCGGTATCGGGATCAACGATGCCAACCGCATGAAAGCGATCAGCTTCATCAGTCTCGGCTGGTTTGTAACCATGACCCTTTTCAGTAATTACATGAACGATTACTGGCTTGCCAAAATCCCGGGCACGTTGGAATGCGAACTCCAAGTTGGCAATGTTGTGACCGTCAACAGGGCCAATGTATTTCAGACCAAGATCTTCAAACAAACCCTGTGGCGCTACAAAATCCTTTATGCCCTTTTTCATACCATGCAAAGCATCGTAAATCGGAGAACCAATTAAAGGTGTTCGCTTCAAGACTGATTTCCCCCAGCCCAAGAATTGTTCATACTCTTTTGCGGTACGTAACTTTGCTAAGTGTCTGGCCATGCCGCCTATTGTTGGTGAATAGGAACGTTCGTTGTCATTAACAACAATGACTACTGAGCGATCGGATCCGTCGGCGATATTATTAAGCGCTTCCCAGGTCATGCCGCCAGTGAGCGCACCATCTCCAACGACAGCAACCACATGTCGATCTGCTTCGTCGTGGATTTCAAATGCTTTGGCTATTCCATCTGCGTATGAAAGTGCGGTAGAAGCGTGACTGTTCTCAATGACATCGTGAATGCTTTCGGCGCGACTTGGATAACCAGATAGCCCACCTTCTTGACGCAAGGTTTTGAAATCATTTGCTCGGCCAGTAACCATCTTGTGCACATAGGACTGATGTCCGGTGTCCCAAAGAATTGGGTCCTTTGGCGAATCGAAAACTCTATGCAGCGCAAGAGTTAACTCAACTACGCCAAGGTTTGGGCCTAAGTGCCCACCGGTTTTAGTTACATTTTCAATCAGCGAAGCCCGAATCTCAGCTGCTAGGGCATCTAGATTTTCTGGAGCTAGGGCGCGCAAATCGCTAGGGGAATTTATCCCAGGCAAAAAAGCCACAGTCCGCCCCTAACCATCTAGTAAGTGTCCCAAGTCTAATGAGATATGGGACTTTACGCCTGACGCCAGAGGTCGAAATCCCTATGGATTTGCGGTTTTACTCGAGTTCAAGGCCTCAATAACTGCCAAAGCACTGCTGAGTTCCAGCGCTAAACGCGCACCTTCGTGCTCCAAGGTAGAAAGCAACTCGGCCAAAACTTGGGGAGCCAAGTTTGTCGTAGTTCTGGCACTTCGATAGGCGTCCCGAATTGCTTCCACTTGATGCTCTATCTGATGCTTCGCGACATATCCAAGGACATCTGGATGCGTACGGAAAACCTCATAAGTGCGAAATTCAGATGGGCATCGATCGAGTAACCATGCACTCGCTTTGATTTCCCAGCCAGGGGCCCCGGCTGGGATCAGATCAGTTGGCCAACTACTCATGCCTTGGCAAGTGAGCGAAGTACGTACTGCAAGATGCCACCATGACGGAAGTAATCAGCTTCACCCGGAGTATCGATCCGAACAACTGCCTGGAAAGTCATAACTGAACCGTCAATCGAAGTTGCAGATACAGATACTGTGCTTGGAATCTTGCCTGCGTTTAATCCAACAATTCCTGATACATCAAATGTTTCAGTTCCTACTAGTCCTAACGAATCTGCAGTCTGACCTGCTGGATACTGCAGCGGCAATACGCCCATGCCAATTAGGTTTGAGCGATGAATTCGTTCATAGGACTCCGCAATAACAACTCGAACTCCAAGTAACGCAGTTCCTTTGGCAGCCCAATCTCGAGAAGATCCGGAACCATATTCTTTGCCAGCCAAAATCAACATTGGAATGTTATTGGTAGCAGCATTAACCGATGCTTCGTAGATTGAAGTTTGTGGTGCATCTTCAACTGTGAAGTCTCTAGTGAAACCGCCTTCGACATCTTCTAGCAATTGGTTGCGTAAACGAATGTTTGCGAAGGTGCCACGGATCATTACTTCGTGGTTACCTCGCCTGGAACCATAGGAATTGAAGTCAGCTTTAGCCACTCCATTTTCCTTTAGATACTTTCCAGCCGGGCTATCTTCGCGAATCGATCCAGCCGGGGAAATGTGATCGGTAGTTACCGAGTCCCCTAGTTTTGCGAGTACGCGCGCACCCGTCACATCGGTGACTGGGACCGGTTCCACTGGCATGTTTTCAAAATATGGTGGTCGGCGCACGTAAGTGCTCTTCTCGTCCCAATCGAAAGTAGCTCCAGTTGGAGTATCGAGATGCTGCCAACGAGCGTCGCCTGCAAAAACATCTTTGTAACGAGAAGTGAACATGTCGGCATCGATTGAGGAATCAATAACTGCCGATACTTCCTGCGCACTTGGCCAGATGTCCTTCAAGTAGACCGGATTACCATCTGAATCATCTCCCAATGAATCGTTATGCAAATCAATCGCCATAGTTCCAGCGATTGCATATGCAACTACCAAAGGAGGTGATGCTAGGTAGTTCATCTTGACGTCAGGATTGATTCTGCCTTCAAAGTTGCGATTACCCGAAAGCACCGCAACCGCTGCCAAATCATTGTCCTGAATCGCTGTGCTAATTTCTGGGGCAACAGGTCCAGAGTTACCGATGCAAGTTGTACAGCCGTAGCCAACCAAGTTGAATCCAAGAGCATCTAAGTACTTAGTTAAACCTGACTTGTTGTAGTAATCAGTCACAACTTGGGAACCTGGTGCCAATGTGGTTTTAACCCATGGC
>CANKTT010000081.1 GCA_947486505.1 Actinomycetota bacterium
GATTTGGATCAGTCGACTTGATTTTGAAGATCGACGATTCCCGCATGATCCACGAAAACGTCAATGTAGTTTGGCTTCGCTAACTTCATTGACTTTTGACGGCGATAAGTTAGTTGCAATTTTGTATACCGAACCAAGTGCCGATCTGCTCGGGAATGCGAGCAAGATCGCCGGTGCGTAAAGTAGCAGCGTTATTTTTTGCAGGAGCATGTATCGCGTTCCTGTCAGGATGTAGCGCAAGCACAACTTCAAATACTTCGGATTCTGGTTATATCTCTGGCGATGGCTCGACGCTTCTCCTTTCACCCGAGGAACGCGGTGAAGTAATCTCGCTAGCTGGAGAGACCCTTGGTGGCGCACAACTCGACATTGCTAATTGGCAGGGGAATGTAGTTGTAGTAAATCTCTGGGCGTCATGGTGTGGACCTTGTCGCTCTGAAGCAGTTGATTTAGAGAACTCGTATTTGCAATTCAAAGATCAGGGTGTTGAATTCCTTGGACTTAATACTCGGGATGGCCTGGCTGCGGCTAAAGCATTTAATGATCGCTTCAAAACTTCTTATCCATCAATTAGAGATAAGGATGGACAGTTAACGTTAGCTTTTGGAAATCTGGGTCCAGCTGCAACTCCTTCAACAATAATTTTGGATTCTAAAGGCAGAGTCGCAGCTCGCATTCTTGGACCAACAACTGAGCCTGAATTAAGAGTCGTAATTACTGCGGTATTAGAGAGCGAAAGCTAATGCCGATTAATGAAATAGTCGAAACAGTTACATCTGGTTCTCTGTTACTCGCAATCCCACTTGCATTTGCTGCAGGACTAGTGTCATTTCTTTCGCCATGTGTGCTTCCGCTAGTTCCTGGATATCTTTCCTACATAACCGGAGTTTCTGGAGCCAGAGCTACTGCGCAGCGCACGACAGTATCAAGATCTCGCGCAGTCTGGGGATCGCTGGTTTTTGTCTCAGGCTTCTCTGTTGTTTTCATTTCGTATGGCGCACTCTTTGGTGGCGTAGGGCAATTACTTCTGGAGTATCAACGAACAATCCAAATGATTATGGGTGTCGTTGTGGTAATTCTTGGCCTTGGCTTCTTGGGGGTAATCCCAGCACTCCAACGTGACATCAGGATTCATCGGGTACCAACCGGAACCCTGTTTGGCGCATTTTTACTTGGAGCTTTGTTCGCAATTGGTTGGACACCTTGTATCGGTCCAACTTTGGCTGCAGTTCAAGGAATGGCACTTACCGAAGCTAGCGCTGTGCGTGGTGCAATCTTGAGCGCTGCCTACTGTCTTGGTCTTGGACTTCCATTTGTTTTCCTTGCGCTGTTCTTTGAGCGAAGCATTCGTACTGTCAAAGTATTGCGAAAGCACTCGCGGGGAATTATGTATTTTGGTGGCGCAATGCTCATTGTGATCGGGTTACTACTTGTAACTGGATACTGGAACGACCTCACCATTGGGTTGCGTGTTTGGGCAGCCGATTGGGGAGTTCCGATTTAATGCAAAGCAAATCTATGCAAGGTAAGTTAAAGATAAGTAATAGCGATTAAGTAATGGTGAATAAGTAATGGCGACTTTGCGTTGGTTGTGGCGGCAATTAACCAGCATGCGCATTGCCTTGATTTTGCTTTTCTTGCTTGCCTTGGCAAGCGTTCCTGGTTCAATTTTTCCACAGCGAGGAACCTCACCACTTCGGGTTAATGAATTCTTAAAAGACAATCCAACTTCTGGTCCGATTTTGGATCGTCTGTACATGTTCGACGTTTTTGCTTCGCCGTGGTTTGCCTCGATTTACCTTCTACTTTTTATTTCACTAACTGGATGTGTGCTGCCGCGGGCACTGGAACATTTCAAAGAAATGCGGAGCCAACCTCCAGTCGCACCAAAAAATCTCAGTCGGCTGCCCGCGTACGTTCAATGGCAAAGCACTGCAGCCACGGCACAAATTGTTTCAGATACTGCAATCGCCTGGAAGAAGCGCGGGTGGCGAGTACGTCAAGGTGAAGATTGGCTATCAGTGGAAAAGGGTTACTCACGAGAAACTGGAAACTTAGTTTTTCACCTAGCTCTATTAGTTCTGTTAATTGCTGTTGGCTTTGGCGGCGCAGTTGGCTATCGCGGAACTGTGATTGTTCGAGAAGATTCAGGATTTGCAAATAATGTCACGCAATATGACACATTTGCTCCTGGCCGCATGTTTGGTGCAGATGAGTTACCTCCGTTTTCATTTGAACTCAAAGAATTTGAAGCAACGTTTCAACGCGGCGGACAACAAAATGGTGCACCTCGAGAATTTCGAGCCGAGCTTAGAGTTAAGGACAATCCATCAGCAGAGCCAAGACCTGTAACAGTTGAGGTAAATCATCCATTGCGAACATCTGGTATCACTGTGTACTTGGTCGGCCATGGTTATGCCCCTGAATTCACAATTCGAGATCAGTCGGGGAAAGTTGTTTGGGAGGATGCATCAATTTTTCTGCCACAAGACTCAGCTTTTACTTCAAGTGGAGTTATCAAAGTTCCTGATACCGTTCCACAACTTGGTATCCAAGGATTTTTTCTTCCGACAGTTACGAGTGATTTTTCAACGGGACCAAAGTCAGTTTTCCCAGCAGCGGATAATCCAGAGGTTTACTTGAGTGCTTGGCAGGGTGATTTAGGTCTCGATTCTGGAATGCCACAAAGCGTTTACCGTCTTGATACCGAAAACATGCAACAAATTGGAATTGAAGAACTTGCCCCGGGCGACACTTGGACGCTGCCAAATTCAGATGCAACCCTTGAATTTACTGGTTATCGTCAGTGGTCTTCATTTGTGATCACTAAAGATCCAGGAAAGGGCTGGGCACTCGGTGCCGCTATTGCATCAATTGTCGGCTTGTCGCTTTCACTGCTGATCCCTCGTCGTCGCGCTTGGTTGCGGGTGACTGCTTCTGACAATGGCAGTAATCTGATTGAGGTTGCAGGTTTATCAAAAACTGAAGCTCCTGGTTTGGCAGCTGAAATTTCCCAGCTTGCCAAGTTAGTAAATGCTCCGGAGGAAAAATAATGACCGTTAATGAAACATTGGCGCAGGCAAGTAACGCCATGGTTTACGGATCTATGACTGCGTTCACTGGAGCCATGGTTGCGTTTAGCATCTCGCTCGCAAAAGGTCGCAGACTTGAAACCCTCGAAGAATCTGTGCAACGATCAAGCTCCTCATATCAAGTGCGCAAGGGATCAACTGCAACTTTAGATAAGCCAGCGGTTTCCACATCTGTTTCTGATGGTGTGGATCTTGGTGAAGGACGACGCGCAGGAAACATCGGCCTGGCTCTTACCTGGCTAGGAACAATCCTTATTGGCTCAGCCTTACTTTTCCGAGGTCTCTCGGCAGGCAGACCACCAATTGGAAACATGTACGAGTTTTCACTCGCTGCTGGTTTTGCAGTGGCACTTACATATTGTTTGATGTCTATTTCTCGTGACCTACGTTGGCTGGGTGTTTTTATCGCAATCCCAGTTTTGCTAGACCTGGGTCTGGCACTCACAGTTCTCTACACCGATAGCGCTCAGCTTGTCCCCGCGTTGAATTCATATTGGTTAGCCATACATGTTTCTGCTGCAGTAGTTTGCCTAGGCGCCTTCACAATAGGTGCTGCGCTCTCCAGTTTGTATTTAGTTGCCCAGACAGCAGAAGATCGCGTTGTTGCTGGCAAGGAGCCCGGTCGAAGTGCGGCGATTGCACAACGTATTCCTTCCGCAGATCGATTAGACCTAATGTCATACCGAATCCATGCCTTCATGTTTCCAATTTGGACCTTTGCCGTTATTGCGGGAGCAATTTGGGCAGAAGCGGCCTGGGGTCGTTACTGGGGTTGGGATCCAAAAGAAACCTGGGCATTTATCACTTGGGTAATTTACGCTGCTTACTTACACGCAAGAGCTACTGCCGGTTGGCGCGGCAAAAAAGCAGCCTACGTGGCCATTGCTGGGTATGCCGCAATTTTGTTTAACTACTTTATTGTGAACATTTATGTGCAAGGCCTGCATTCGTATTCTGGTCTTTAAGAATTGATTAGCGCGTTAAATCGCGCAAGAAACTCGGATCGTCATCAGGTGCAAAAACGTCATCATCATCGCGACCCCAGCCACGACCATTTGTGCGACCGAACAAGAGCCATAACAACGGCCCAACCACTGGCAAGAAAACAATAATTGCAAGCCACACAAATTTTGGTAGCGCTTTTGGATTAGGTGTCTGCAGGCAATCAACCAGGGCATAGACCGACAGCCCGATTACTAAAACGGTAAAAACAAAGCGAGGCATAGTTAGATCGTAAGTCAGAATTTGAAAGTTAGCGAACAGACATAAACTAATGATGTGAATCCATTTATTACTTACACTCTGGCCCGACTCGGACTGCTTGCTTTGACTCTAGGTATTGGTTACCTATTTGGCTTACGTGGGCCACTATTAATAATTCTGGGTTTCTTGGGGTCTGGACTTTTATCCTTAGTTCTGCTTAACAATCAGCGATCCCAACTTGGCGGACGTATCTCTGGGTACTTTTCTCGCATCAATCAAAAGTTAGATGAAAATACCCGCAAAGAAGATTTTGACCAATAGTCTTACATTCCGTTTGGTGACAACCAGATTGCAACTGAAAGCATTCCTGCAAAAAGTAAGAGCATTCGTGCAGTATCACCAAGTACTGGAATCAGATCTGGTCCAGTAACACCGTTACGCACCGCTTGCAATGGACGCCTGGCACTTAAGATCGCAAACAATCCGATAAACGCACTCTCTGGACCAGTTTCGGCAAAATTCATCGCTAGGGGCATGAAGAATCCAATAAGAATGCAGGCGCGATACAGTTCTCGAGTTTTTGCATCACCTAGCCGGACTGCCAAAGTTCGCTTGCCAGTTATTTCGTCAGTTGGAATATCGCGCAAGTTGTTTGCCACCAAGATCGCAGTCGAAAGTGCGCCACATGCAACTCCGCCAAGTAGTGCCAATGTGGTGACTTGGCCAGTTTGGCTTGCACTGGTGCCGGCAACTGCGACTAGTCCAAAGAATACAAATACAAACAACTCGCCATAACCGGCATATCCGTAAGGCTTGGAGCCGCCGGTATAAAACCAGGCTGCGGCAATAGCCGCAGTTCCGATTGGAATTAGCAACCAGACTTGGCTCAACAAAACCATGCCAAGTCCAGCTAAGGCACTAATTCCAAATGCAATTACGGCAGCGCGTCTTACTTCGTTTGGAGTAGCCAACTTCTGCCCAACAAGTCGAACGGGTCCCACTCGATTTTCATCAGTACCGCGAATGCCATCGCTGTAATCATTTGCGTAGTTGACGCCCACTTGAAGTGCCAAACTCACAACGAGTGCAAGTAATGCAATAAGTGGTCGAAACGATCCCTCAAATTCAGCAATTGATGTTCCAACTAAAACTGGAGCTACCGCAGCTGGCAAAGTTCGAGTCCGTGCGCCATCAATCCATTGATTACGGGTGGCCATTAAAATCCTTAATGCTTTGTTCCTGGGTGTGGAAATACTTTTTGGCTAGCTTCATTAGAAGCTTGCATTCGTAAACTTATCCGATCGATTTTTCCAGAGTCGAGCATGGGTAGAGATGTAACAAATTGCACGGTACGAGGAACTGCAGCTCGACCGATTTGATCTCGAATTGTAGATTGAATTTCAGAAATCAAATTCTCCGTATTTGATATGTGATTTCGAGTCACAACATATGCAATTGGGATTGAACCCCAAAGCTCATCTTGCAAATCAATGACAGCAACGGCTTCAATCGCAGGGTGATGTCTAATCAGGGATTCAACAGCACTTAATGAGACGTTGACTCCTCCCACTGTTACGACATCATCTAATCTGCCCAGAATATGTAAGAGTCCACTGGAGTCAAGCTTTCCAACATCATGAGTTTGAACTTGACCTGAGATGAAGCTGACAGCATCTAGATCTGGACGCAAGCGATATCCACTTGCTGCCACAGCTCCAGAAATCGTGACACGTCCAGGTTCAATGTCATCCTTTGTGCCAAGCGAAATATTCACGCCATCAAGCGGGCTGCCATCAAATACGCAGCCGCCACAGGTTTCAGTCATGCCATATGAAACTGAAACTCTTATTCCTAATTCCCGCATTTTGTTCAGCAACGGTTGTGGGGTAGCCGCAGCGCCACTTAACACCAAGTCGTATGACTGCAGCGCTTCAATTCCAACGGTGCCAGATTCGAGCAGTCGGGCAATTTGCGTTGGAACTAACGAAACCATCAAGGAGCGACCATCACTATTGCTTTCGCGCACGGCGCGCATTGTGGTCGCGGCAAATGCTGCAGCTTGAAAAGTTCGAGCGCCACCAACACTGGGATCAATCTCGAATGGACTGTTGTGAAACCACGACCGAACCAAAACCATGATGCCGGCAATTCGATGAGCCGGCACCGATACCACCCAGCGATTGTTAGTACCAAAACGATTTCCAAAAGCGGTTGCAGATGCAGCCAAGGCTTGTTGACTGAGTAGTACCCCTCTTGGAGTACCAGTTGAACCTGACGTCGTGCTCACTATTGCAATGTCATTGGATTCCAGTGGGAAGGCGGGGTTATCTGGGCGAAGTGCTTCCAGCGTCTGAGTGACGATAAATTCTGGACTAGCTGGCATTGGGGCAATCGCTGGACCAGTACCGTCGAGGGCCCGGCCAATAACTGAGGCAAGTTTAAGAATTCCACCCATGCCAGGGGGAACCGTTACCGCAGTAAGCACCCGCGGATTCTGGCTTTTTCTGGATGTGTCAGATTGGGTCATCGAGACTAGCCTAGAGCGAAGAACTATTCCTCAAGATTTTTCTAAGGTTTGTAATGGATACCC
>CANKTT010000082.1 GCA_947486505.1 Actinomycetota bacterium
AAGAATTGTATCGTTTGCACTTCCTGAAACTGCAGCCGTCAATGTGAAGCCAAGAATTACGAAAAGAATCGTAATAACAACTTGAGTACCACTGCGTTGCGGTGAAAGTGTTCGCCTGAGTCGGAAGCGCGCTTCTTCTGAGGTGCGCGCCGGCCTTGCTCTACGTGGTGCTGAATGCATGCCCATAGTTAGGCCTTTAACAAATGTCTTCTAATCGCTGCCACATTTGCGAAAATCCGCATAGTAAGAACGACTACGACACCGGTAGACATTTGCGATCCAACTCCAAGTTGATCTCCAAGGAAAACAATCACGGCAGCTACGAGAACATTTGACAAGAATGAGATCACGAAAATTCGATCGTTAAACAGACCATCAAGTACCGATCTAAATGCCCCGAATACCGCATCTAGCGCCGCAACTACTGCAATCGGCAAGTATGGCTGCAACCAGACTGGAACTGTTGGTTGCATGAGCAATCCAATGACAATTCCAACGAGCAATCCAATTGCCGGAATCATGGTGCATCCTCACTGTTTTTTGAAGTTGAACTTGCTGCAGGCAGCAAGATTTCGCTGACTCTTTGCAGTTCCCAGATTACGCCGTACTTGGCTTCTAATTCTTCAAGCAGGATCCCCGCGGGGTTATCCCTAAATCGCCCCGCTAATTTGTCGGCATCTGGTGCGATGGCTGAAACCACATAAGGGGGCGACATTGGTCGGTAGTTAACCAAGATCGCGTCCCCAGCTGCTCTGATTGCCGACGTTGGTGTGATTCGGCGGCCATTTATCGCGATATCTGTTGCACCGGCCTGCCACAACCCATTTACTACCAGCTGTAGATCCCGATCTATAACTTGTCCTGGTGGAGTTCCCGCTGGCGCAGTGGGGTCAAGTGGTGCATCATCAATCGTGACTTTTACCCCTTCACCAAATACTTCCGTTTGTCCAGTAGCGATACGCAGTCGCTCTAACCGAGTCCGAGCTTGATCCCCCAAAGATGTTCCAGCCAACACTGCAGATTCCGCATTGAGCAAATTCCTCTGCGCAGTTAATACTGTCGCCTCAAGTTCCTGCACTCTTCGATCAGCTGCGTTTACCCGATCAACGAGAGCATTCCTAGTTGCTGAATTTTCATTTGCCTGACTTTGAGTTTGGGCAATCGCCATCCCAAGAACAAGCGTCACTAAAGTTGCAGCGCCAGCGATTAGCAAAACTCGAAAACGACCCTGATCCTGATTAGATGAAGTGTTTGCATAATCGGAAGTGAGAGCATCCGCAAGCAGCGCATCTAAAGATGCATCATTTCGCATTCAGTTCTCTCCTCAACTGAAATACTTGGTGGAAATAAAGCAGACCTGCGTACCAGTACATGGCTACACCCCACAGCAAAAATGCCCATCCAACAGTGTGCGCTAACTGACCAACCTGCCCACTAAATGTACCCAGCAGGATAAGCGGCAAGGCGTACAGCAAATTCATGGTTGCTGCTTTTCCGACGAAATGAACTGGCACTCCGGTTATGCCGTATCTCTTCAGGTAAAGCAATAGAAGTGACATCGCAACGTCTCTAAGAATTAAAGCTGCTACCACCCACACAGGAAGCAACCCGCGTATGTAGAGGGCGATCAACGCTGCGACCACATATAGGCGGTCAGCCAGAGGATCGAGCAATTCTCCGAGCCGACTGAACTGGTTGAGCCTTCTTGCCAGGTATCCGTCCAGCCAATCCGTAAAAGAACTGATGATAAGAATGATTAAAGCTAGCCCGTCGTTTTGCGGACCAACAATGAGCCAGAAGAACACTGGAACACCGAGTAAGCGCAAACCACTAAGCGCATTAGGAATTGTCCAGTTGCTATTGGCCGCACCTATTTGCGTTGAACTCTCCACATCTCAAGCCTACGGTTAATGTTGAGGTTTTCATGCGATAACCTTTCCCGAGAAGAAAACTAAGCCCTGGTACTCCAACTGGCAGAGAGCGCGGTCTCAAACACCGTTCAGTGTGGGTTCGAATCCCACTCAGGGCACAGCAAAGAAACCTTAGAGTGCCGTTAGCGAGCCTCGGATTGTTGCGATCTGACCGAGTACTCCATTGATAAATTTTCCAGATTCAGGAGTGCTCAAGATCGCTGCGATTTCAACTGCCTCGGATACCGCCACTCCACTGTCAACCTCTGGACGCCAAAGCAATTCGGCTATGCCCACTCGGACTATTGCCCGATCAACAGCAGGCATTCGGTCTAGCGGCCAGGCCTGAGAATAGGTTGAGATGACTTCATCAATTCGATCCATGTGCTGTTCTACCAATGCTGCGAGCTCAATCGCGTAATCGTTTACATCAGGGTTACGGTCAAAAACGTCGGATGAAGTAACGCCACGTTGTTCAGCCTCGAAAAGCGATTCAACAGCCCGTTGTCGAGCTTTAGTTCTTGTGCGCACTTAGTTAACTCGGCCTAAGTATGAACCATCGCGGGTATCTACTTTGACCTTGGTGTTGGATTCAATGAACAGTGGAACCTTAATCTCAGCACCTGTCTCAAGTGTTGCCGGCTTACTTCCCGCACTCGATCGGTCTCCTTGCAAGCCTGGTTCGGTGTACGTGATCATTAATTCAACACTGGCTGGCAGTTCAAGGTAAATCGGAAGATCATTATGAATAGCTACGACACCTTCTTGATTTTCGAGCATGTACTTTGATCCGTCGCCAACAATTGCATCTGTCAAGGTGTACTGCTCGAAGGTTTGTAGATCCATAAAGATCCAGCCATCACCATCACGGTATAGGTACTGCATGTTGCGCTTATCAACATCAGCTGTTTCGACAGAAACGCCTGCGTTAAAAGTTTTGTCAACAACTTTTCCTGAAAGTATGTTCTTCAGCTTGGTGCGAACAAATGCCGGACCTTTACCTGGCTTTACGTGCTGAAACTCAACCACAGTCCAGAGCTGTCCATCGATGTTCAGGACTAGTCCATTTTTTAGATCATTAGTTGAGGCCACGTGCACTCCTAGTTCGGTGTTTACAGTTCCAATAATTCGTACGGCAAGTCCGTCAAGTTTTGATAACCCTGAGAATTAACCACAATCGTGTCCTCGACTCTCACGCCACCCATGTCCTTGAGATAAGCGCCAGGTTCAATTGTTACGACCGTATTAGGTGCAATCTTAGCCTCTTCGACCCGTCCAAAAAACGGATCCTCATGAATCTCAAGTCCCACTCCATGCCCGAGACCATGAGTGAAGAACTCTCGATAGCCGGAGTCGGACAGTGACTGGCTTGCTACCTGTTCGACATCCTTGAATTGAACATCTGAACGAACTGCACTGCGCCCTGCTAGTTGGGCCTGGGTCACAGCGACGTGTAAATCGACCTGCCAATCAGAAGGTTTTCCTACGACCACGGTACGGGTGCAATCTGAGTGATAACCAGCTAACTTTGCACCGAAATCAATCTTGAGGAAATCTCCTGCCTGCACTTTTCTATCTGTGGGTTCATGGTGTGGAATCGCACTGTTTGTTCCTGATGCCACAATCGAGTCGAAGGCAACATCATCAGCACCAAGATCACGCATTCGTCGCTCTAAGGTGTCACGAATCGTTCTCTCTGACTGACCTATTGCAATGCTCTGGATAACATCGAGGAAGGCCTGAGTCGCGATTTCGCAAGCTGCCTTGATGAGCAAAATCTCGGAATCATCCTTTACAACTCTTAGTTGTTCAACAACTCCAGATGTACTCGTGAACTTATGTTCTAAGGCCGCCGTCATGCTCTGAAACGAATTTAGCGAAAGACTGGAACCTTCTACCAACACTTCAGCTTTCGGTACATTACCTAAAAGTAAGTCTGAAAAATTGCGCCCAATAGCAATCTGCAAATCTGGCACTTGTTCTTGGGCTTGGATTTCGTAGCGAGAATCAGTTGCCAAGACAGCGTTTGAATCGCTGACTAATAGCGCCGCATTCGATCCAGTGAACCCCGTCAAGTAGCGGATGTTTATCAAGTTTGTAACGTAAAAGAATTGGCCTGGTTCGATGCTTGTCTGAAGCCGGCTTATCCGATCTGTTGTCACAGTTTCGTTAAAGCGGTCAGCGCAAGTAAATACGAATTCGCACCAAAACCGCTGATAGTTCCTTTAGAGATTCCAGAAATCAACGAGGTGTGCCTGAATTCCTCGCGAGCTATTGGATTGCTAATGTGCACCTCGATTAAGGGTGCAGTCAGCATTGCTGCCGCATCTCTTACCGCAACTGAATAGTGAGTGAATGCAGCTGGGTTCATGATCACTGGCAAGTCAGCTTTAGCGGCCTCGTGTAACCAACCAATTAACGTGGCCTCATCATTTGTCTGGCGAAAGTCAATCTCAAGATCAAGCTTAGCTGCCGATTCCTTGCAGAGCGTCTCAAGGCCGGCAAGCGTCAAGTTTCCATACAGTTCTGGTTCACGAGTTCCCAGCTGGTCTAGGTTGGGTCCGTTAAGGATCAGTACTTTACGCATGTGGCTCAGCCTGCCCTAGTTTTGCGTAGGCAGCAATCAGCAACGCCGAATCGGGATTCTCAAGTATGACTGGCTTACCAACATTTTCAAGCACTATGAATCTCAGGTTGGAACCCCGGCTTTTTTTATCGATTCTCATGGCGTCGTGAAGTTGGTTGAAACTTCCTCGGTTGTATGTGACCGGCAACCCAACACCTTGCAGAATGCTCTTGTGTCGAAAGGCCACTTGTTCATCTAGTCGGCCGGCTAACTCAGCTAGGTGGGCTACGAACATCATTCCCACGCTAACGGCGTTGCCGTGACGCCAGGCATAGTTTTCTATCCGTTCGACTGCGTGACCAAAGGTATGACCGTAGTTGAGAATCTCTCGACCTGCTGAGGTTCCCAAAGTTTCACGCAAGTCATGACCGACAACATCAGCCTTCACTTGAATAGCTCGCGCAATCACTTCTGGAGCATGTTCCCAATTAGCGTTCTGCGCGCCAGATAGATCTGATTCAATCAGCTGCAGAATCGACTCATCTCGTATGAATCCACACTTGATAACTTCCGCTAATCCCCCGATGTAGTCATCGCGAGACTGAGTCTCAAGAAACGTTAAATCGCAAATAACGGCAGCGGGCGAATAAATCGCACCGACTAGATTCTTTCCCTCGCCGGTGTTTATCCCGGTCTTACCGCCAACGGCGGCATCCACTATCGCCAACAAAGTTGTTGGAACGTGAATTACTTTGATTCCCCGTAACCATGTAGCGGCAACGAAACCCGCAAGATCAGTTGTGGCACCCCCACCTAAGGAAATAATGATGTCGTTACGAGTAAAACCTGCTTTACCAAGAGCCATCCAACAAAACTCAAGAACTGAGGAAGTCTTAGCGCTCTCGGCATCAGGAACTTCAATTGAAATCGATTCGATGTCCGAAAGTTTCTGTCGTAATAGTCCAGCGGTCGGTTGCATAGATTGTGGGTGAATCACCGCAATTCGCGATGCTCCGTCGAGATGATTTGAAATCTCCGACAATATGTCCCGACCGACTAACACCTGGTAAGTGTGCTCTGCATTTACCTGAATAGATTTCATGCGGATTCCAATTTTTCTAACTCTGAAACAATCTCGGTAACAACTTCTGAAGGAATCAACTTAGAAGTATCTACTGCAATTGCTGCAACTTCTTTGTACAACGGCTCGCGCGCAGTCATTAGATCAGCAAGCTGCCCCCGCACGTTGCCTAAAAGTAATGGTCGGTTTCTATTCATTCCTACGCGATCAACGGCCTGGGCCAGCCCAGTAACTAACCAAACCGCTCTAGCGCTCTTTACTCTGGCTCTGGTGTCGTCGTTCCCAAGTGAGCCGCCACCAAGAGCGAATACAACGTTATTGGAATTCAATAATTCCACAATCACATCGTGTTCAATTTGTCGAAACGCTGGTTCGCCCTCTTGAGTAAAAATGTCGGACACACTTTTACCGACTCGAGCTTCAATTACTTGGTCACTATCGAAAAATTCAAGCCCTAGTTCTTTGGCTAAAAGTTTTCCCACAGTAGTTTTTCCAGCGCCTGGCACGCCGACTAAAACTATGGCAGACATGATCAAATCCTTAGATTCGATTTGTATGCTGCGATGTTACGAGCAGTTTCAGACACATGGTCGCCACCAAACTTTTCCAATAACGCTTCGGCTAGAACTAAAGCAACCATGGCCTCGGCCACCACGCCAGCTGCTGGCACTGCACATGCGTCGCTTCGTTGCGAGATAGCAGTTGCTGGTTCACCAGTATTCACATCGATAGTTGCCAAAGCGCGCGGTACGGTGGAAATCGGCTTCATAGCCGCCCGCACCCGAAGCGGTTCACCAGTACTCATTCCGCCTTCGGTACCGCCACTGCGGGAAGTTTCGCGATGTATTTCTCCAGCTTCTCGATAAATCTCATCATGCGCCATTGATCCGCGACGCCGTGCAGTCTCGAAGCCATCTCCTACTTCAACACCTTTGATAGCTTGAATCCCCATCAGCGCTGCGGCTAATTTGCCATCAAGTCTGCGGTCCCAATGCACATGAGATCCAAGGCCAACTGGAACACCGTGCGCTACTACCTCTACTACGCCACCTAGGGTGTCGCCATCGGACT
>CANKTT010000083.1 GCA_947486505.1 Actinomycetota bacterium
AGCACGTCGCCAAATTGTTGGAAATGCAGCCAGCATTGGCTTTGCTGTTGCAATGTACGGTGTTTCATTTGGAGCATTAGGGACTACAACTGGGTTGTCTATCCCCCAGACCATGGCTTTGTCCCTCTTGATGTTTACCGGAGCAAGTCAGTTCACCTTGGTTAGCACCTTGGCTTCTGGCGGAACTGCACTTACAGCAGTGATTGCCTCATGGTTGATGGGCACTAGAAACGCTGCCTACTCGATGCGCATGACTCCGATCCTCAGGACCTCTGGACCTGGTCGGTTAGTAGCAGTCCAGCTCACGATTGATGAATCCACTGCAATGGGATTAGCCCAGGATGAACAGGCATTCGAAGGCCGCGCTTCTCGCCTGGCTTTCTGGGCAACTGGTCTGTCGGTTTACTTGCTATGGAACTTGGCGACATTTATCGGTGCAATCAGCGTCTCAGCAATCGGAGATCCGAAGTCGTTTGGCTTAGACGCTGCAATCGCCGCTGGCCTTTTCGCATTGGTCTGGCCACAGATCAAATCTAGAACTGATTTGTCAGTGGCGTTTGGTGGTGCCCTGATAGCGCTGGCATTTACGCCGCTGGTTCCACCTGGTGTTCCAGTTCTCGCGGCTGCCATCGTTGCGATAATCGTTGGCTGGGTTACAAGTAGGCGGTTGCCATGATGTGGTTTGCCGTACTTGCTGGTGCTGCTGGGTGTTATGCCCTCAAGTATGTAGGAAGTGTGATTCCAGCCCAGGTTTTGGAACAACCAACAGTTAAGAAGATTGTTCTTCTATTACCCATCTCGTTGTTGAGTGCTTTAGTTGCAGTTCAAACATTTGCCACGAGTCAAACCTTGGTTTTTGACGCTCGAGTCCCAGCCTTAGCAGCTGCAACTGTTGCGCTTAAGTTCAAGGCACCATTTATATTTGTCGTATTGATTGCAGCAGTAACTGCTGCGGCACTTAGATACTTTGGTTTAGCTGTCTAAGTCGAGTAGCTTTTCAAGACCATAAGTTAAGCCTGGGGTTTGTCCCACTTTTCGAACCGCAAGTAAGACGCCTGGCATAAATGACTCTCGGTCGTAGGAATCATGTCTAATTGTCAATGACTCCCCTGGTCCACCAAAGACAACTTCTTGATGCGCCACTAAGCCTTGAAGTCGAATGCTGTGGACCGGAATCCCAGAAACATTTGCACCTCTGGCGCCTGGCGTTGAATCAGATGTTGCATCAGGCATAGCCGCCATTCCAGAACGAGCCTCGGCAATCATTTCCGCAGTTCTACGTGCCGTTCCACTTGGTGCATCAGCCTTGCGGGGATGATGCAGTTCAATAATTTCCACACTGTCAAAGTGAGGCGCTGCTTTAGCTGCGAATTGCATCATTAGAACTGCAGCAAGTCCAAAGTTTGGAACAATTACAACATTTGCTTTACCTGATGCGAATTGCTTTTCGGTCGCGGCCAATTTTTCAGCATCAAATCCAGTTGTTCCCACTACCGCGTGAATGTCATTTTTAGCAAGAAACTCTAGGTTTGCCTCAACGGCTGCTGGTGTCGTGAAATCAACGACTACTTGGGCGCCATTAGAAACAAGTTCCATCAGGTCGTCATTGACATCAAGAGCTGCAACTAATTCACAGTCCTGGCTCTGTGTAACGGCTTCGCACACAGTTTCACCCATGCGTCCTTTGGCCCCGAGTACGCCGACTCTAATCTTTGACATTACCTACTCCGGCCCAACAACTGCTGTTAGTCGATCTTGTGACCACAACTGATGTGAAAGGGCATGCACTTCTTCCAGAGTTACAGCTGAAACTCGGTCAAGGACTTCAGAAACTGATGGCACATAACCATTGTTCATCTCGGATCTGGCAATTCGGCTCATTCGCGAGGAAGTGTCTTCAAGTCCTAAAACCATTCCACCACTTACTTGGCCTTTTGCCTTATCCAACTCGGCAGCAGTGATGCCATTGTTAGCCACATCATCAAGCACATTGGTGATTACTTCTCGAACTTGATCTAGATTTTTTGGGCTGCAACCAGCGTAAACACCGGCCATTCCAGCATCTTGGAACTGTTGTCCAAAGGAATAAACCGTATAAACAAGTCCACGCTTTTCGCGAACCTCTTGGAACAAACGGCTAGACATTCCACCGCCTAGTGCGGCATTAAAAACGGATTGAATGTAGCGTCGCTCATCTGCTCGGTCTAGGCCTGGTACGCCAATAACAAGGTTTGCTTGTTCAGTCGTCTTGTCTTGCTTGACGAATCCACCAGTTTGTAAAACTTTTGTCTTGTTCTTAACGGATACGTATGGTGCTTGATCGCCATCGAGAGCGAATCCACCTTGATTGAATGCCTTGCGAACAAGCTTCACAATCGTTGCGTGATCTATGTTTCCCGCAACTGCCACGATCAAGCGATCTGGAGTGTAGTACTTCTTATAAAAGCTGTTTATAGAGCGACGCGATAGTGACGAAATGTTCTCGACAGTACCGAGAATCGAGCGACCCAATGGTGCGTCTCCAAACATCGCTTCAGAAAACTGCTCATGCACTAAATCAGCTGGATCATCATCACGCATAGCAATCTCTTCAAGCACAACTTGGCGTTCTTGGTCAACATCAACTGTTGTAATTGTGGCCGAAGTAATCATGTCCACAAGTACATCGATAGCTTGAGGCACGCTGGTATCAAGCACGCGAGTATAGAAACATGTCGCTTCTTTTGAAGTAAATGCATTCATCTCGCCGCCGACAGCATCAATGGTTGATGAAATATCTAACGCACTGCGGTTCTTCGTACCCTTGAACAAAAGATGCTCAAGGTAATGTGCTGAGCCAGTCTGCGAGGCAACTTCGTCGCGAGAACCAATGTTTACCCAGATACCTATCGCAGCTGAGCGCACGGATGGCATTTGCTCGGTGATAATTCGAAGTCCGCCAGGCAATACTGTTCGCTTTACTAGGCCTCCTTGTTCGGCGGTCAACAACGTGCGAGTGGTCCCTGGGCGTTGTTCATGCCCAAGGACCACTGCGGAGTTTCGTGATGTCACAGTTTTAGTCTTCGTCTCCAGCGTCATCTGCGCTTTCGTCCGAACCTTCTACTACTGGAACTAGCGACAACTTTCCACGTGGATCGATTTCCGCTATCTCAACGTGAACTTTGTCGCCAACCTTTAGAACATCTTCAACATTCTCAACGCGCTTACCACCGGAAAGTTTGCGAAGCTGACTGATGTGTAGCAACCCATCCTTACCTGGTGAAAGTGATACGAAAGCACCAAAGTTAGTTGTCTTGACAACTGTTCCCATGTAGCGCTCGCCTACTTCAGGCATTGTTGGGTTAGCAATGGCATTAACTTGGGCGCGAGCAGCATCTGCTGCTTCACCGTTAGTTGCTCCAATGTAAACCGTGCCGTCATCACCAATGGAGATGTCCGCGCCAGTTTCTTCTTGAATCTGGTTGATGATCTTGCCCTTTGGACCAATAACTTCACCAATCTTGTCGATTGGAATCATTACCGTGATGATGCGCGGTGCGTACTGCGACATTTCATCAGGTGCATCGATTGCTTCCAGCATTACGTCCAAGATTGCAAGACGAGCTTCGCGAGCCTGGGTTAGCGCACCAGCCAATACTGAAGCTGGGATACCGTCAAGCTTGGTATCTAGCTGCAGCGCAGTAATGAAATCCTTGGTACCTGCAACCTTGAAGTCCATGTCGCCAAATGCATCTTCAGCGCCAAGAATGTCAGTAAGTGCAACATACTCAGTCTTGCCGTCGATTTCATCAGAGATCAGACCCATTGCAATTCCAGCAACAGGTGCCTGAAGGGGAACACCTGCATTAAGAAGCGAAAGTGTTGAAGCACATACAGAGCCCATTGAAGTGGAACCATTTGATCCCAACGCTTCCGAAACCTGACGGATTGCGTATGGGAAGTCCTGCTTTGTTGGCAGAACTGGAACCAAAGCACGCTCAGCCAACGCGCCGTGACCAATTTCGCGACGCTTCGGGCTACCTACACGACCAGTCTCACCAGTTGAGTAAGGCGGGAAGTTGTAGTTGTGCATGTAGTGCTTGCGAGTTACTGGAGACAAAGTATCTAGTTGCTGTTCCATCTTCATCATGTTCAAGGTTGTTACGCCAAGAATCTGAGTCTCGCCACGTTCGAACAATGCCGAACCGTGAACGCGTGGAATTACATCTACTTCAGCACTCAAGGAACGGATGTCGCGAAGGCCACGGCCATCAATGCGAATCTTGTCCTTGATAACACGCTTGCGAACTAGTTTCTTAGTTAGTGAGCGAAGTGCTGCGCTAACTTCTTTTTCGCGTCCTTCAAAGTTGCCAGCTACCTTTTCGATAGTCAGTTCTTTAACGCGGTCTAGTCCAGTTTCGCGCTCTTGCTTGCCAGCGATAGTTAGCGCCTTTGCAAGTTCGTCGGAAACTGCAGCTTCAACTGCAGCGAAAACATCAGCTTCGTAGTCCAAGAAGACTGGGAAATCTGCAGTTTCTTTTGCTGCAACAGCAGCAAGTGCTGACTGAGCGCGACACAATTCAGCGATGAATGGCTTTGCGGCTTCAAGACCTTCAGAAACAACTTCCTCAGATGGTGCCTTAGCGCCTCCCTTTATCAATGCAATTGTGTTTTCAGTGGATTCAGCTTCAACCATCATGATTGCAACGTCATCGCCAACTACGCGACCAGCAACAACCATGTCAAAGACTGCGTCTTCAAGCTGGCTATGTGTTGGGAAGGCAACCCACTGACCGTTAATTAGTGCAACGCGAACGCCACCAATCGGTCCAGAGAATGGCAAGCCTGCAAGTTGTGTTGACATAGATGCCGCATTGATTGCGATTACGTCATAAAGCACATCTGGATTTAGCGCCATTACAGTAACAACAACCTGAACTTCATTGCGAAGTCCCTTAACGAATGATGGACGCAATGGACGATCAATTAGTCGGCAAGTAAGAATTGCATCCTCTGTTGGACGACCTTCACGACGGAAGAATGATCCCGGGATACGACCAGCAGCGTACATACGCTCTTCGACGTCCACGGTAAGTGGGAAGAAATCAAACTGATCTTTAGGTGATTTACCTGCAGTAGTTGCGGATAGCAACATTGTGTCGTCATCCATGTAAACAACTGCGGTTCCATTTGCCTGACGTGCCAGACGTCCGGTTTCGAACTTTACTGTGCGCTTTCCGAATGACCCATTGTCAATCACAGCAACGCTGGTCTGTACTTCGTTACCCTCCATGGGTAACCTCCCTCTTCATAAAGGGATAACACTGCACTTCTCACTAGTGAAATGCATTCAAATCACATGTCGATCTTCGATCGAGAAGCGCGGCTCATGGAGCCGAACTTCACTACCGAGGACCGACCAAACTGCTCGAATGTGCGTGCTATCCGCGGTTATCGCAAAACTGCGAGTCTTGATTTTGTGCTTGCTGTGCCGGCACGAAACCGACACAGCTCACTTCCTGGGAAGCGCACGAAAAGTTATCTGCGGATACCGAGTTTTTCGATTATCGCGCGGTATCGATTGATGTCTGTCTTGGTTAAGTAATCAAGTAGACGACGACGCTGACCAACAAGCAGAAGCAAACCGCGACGGCTGTGGTGATCGTGCTTATGAGTTTTCAAATGTCCGGTTAGATCGTTGATGCGCTGTGTCATCAATGCGATCTGGACTTCTGGGCTTCCGGTATCGCCAGGCTTTGTGCCGTGTTCTGCGATGATGGCCTGCTTTACTGCAGATTCCAATGGCATAGATTTTGTCCTCTCGGGCGCGAACAGATCCTTAGATCTTTAGATGTGACACGAGATGTGGGGCGCCCGCCCCTCATTCGTCTGTGTTGTAAGGCTAACAGTTAGGGGTGGGTACCGCGAAATCGTGAGATTGAGCCTGAATGGGTACCGCGAAATCGTGAGATTGAGCCCTATTTGCGATACTTTTCAAGGTCTACTTTGGCAGTTGTCACATCACGGTCCATTGCTGCTAGCAGCTCAGGGATGCCGGCAAAGCTCTCCATGTCCCTGACATGAGAGACAAAGTCTAAATCGACAACTTTTCCGTATAGATCAAGGCCAGTTTGGCCGATTACGTAAGCCTCTACCCTGCGATTTGTTACGTCATTAAAGGTTGGGTTTGTGCCAACACTTATCGCCGACTCATGTGCGACTCCGTCAATCCAAAGTAACCCGGAGTAAACCCCATCGGCTGGAATCAGCAGTCCGCCGTGAACATCGATATTCGCGGTTGGGTAGCCGATCTCCCTACCTCGGTGGTCACCATGAACCACTTCGCCAGTTACCCGATGTGCGCGGCCCAACAAACCGTTGGCGCCTTCAACGTGGCCTTTAAGAATCGCATTGCGAATTCGGGTTGATGACCAAGCAGTTGAGTCGCCAACTAAATCAACAATGCGAACTTCAAATCCAAACTTCTTGGCAAATTCTTG
>CANKTT010000084.1 GCA_947486505.1 Actinomycetota bacterium
AAAGCCAAACAGCATCGATGGACAAATGGAGTCTGTTCTAATGGCATGGATTTCACCAGACGAAGCAATTGAAACTGGTATCTGGGAATGCTCGCCAGGCACATTTATCGTGCATCGCGATGGCTATGACGAAATCGCGCAGATCCTTTCGGGTTCAGCAACAATAACCGGCGAAGATGGAACTGTAGTTGAACTAAAGGTTGATTCCACAATCGTTACTCCAGAAGGTTGGCGCGGAACTTGGGTTGTGCACGAGCCAATCCGCAAAATGTTTGTAATTCGTCGCTTCAAGAAGTAACTCGCAATAGATAGGTACCAGAAATGAATCCTGAAGACATTGTCGGCCCCGTTGAAGGAACAAAGGTCCCTCGATTTGCGGGCGAATCAACTTTCTCTCGCTTGCCACGTATTGATCAGGTTTCTGATTACGACGTAGCGATCCTAGGTGCACCGTTTGATGGTGGCGTTTCGTATCGTCCAGGTGCTCGCTTTGGTCCAATGGCAATTCGTCAGGCATCTCGCCATTTGCGTCCGGCATATCATCCAGATTTACAGGTTGCACCGTTTCGCACGATTCAAGCAGTTGATGCAGGGGACATTCCTTGTAATCCATTCGACATTGATAGCGCACTCAAGCAAATCGATGACGGAGCAAGTGAATTAGTAAGCGATAGTCGCAAGCTGGTAACCCTTGGTGGCGATCACACCGTCACACTTGGATTACTTCGCGCATTAGTAAAGGTGCATGGTCCAATCGCCATGATTCACTTCGATTCCCACCTTGATACTTGGGATAGCTACTTCGGAGCCGATCGCACGCATGGAACTTTCATGCGCCGGGCATTCGAAGAAGGCCTGCTAATCGAAGACAAGTCACTTCACGTTGGTATTCGCGGTCCGCTTTACGACCAACAGGATCTAATCAATGACAAGAACTTTGGATTCTCCACAGTTCGAGCGGCTGATTTTGATCGCATGGGTGTGGAAGAAGTTATTGGCCTTGCTCGTAAGCGCGTAGGGGATAGCCCGATGTACCTTTCTATAGACATCGATGTGCTTGATCCAGCTTTTGCGCCAGGCACTGGAACTCCTGAAATGGGCGGGTTCACTTCACGTGAATTGCTAAACCTAGTTCGCGGCATGCCAAGAGAACAGATGATTGGCGCTGACATTGTTGAGGTTGCTCCGGCTTATGACCACGCTGAAATCACATCGCTTGCTGCGGCAACTTTGGCGTACGAAATTATGTCGCTAATGGCTTTGAACGTAACTGACAAGAAATAAACGGATAAGAAGGGCTAAACCATGTCGCTAACGTCGCCAGATGAAATGTTGCGGGTTGATCAAGACCCAATTCGACAAGCTCGCATTGATTTAGCTGCGGCTCACCGCTTGGCAGTCTTCTACGGATTCCACGAAGGTATCGACAATCACTTCACGCTGTTAGTCCCAGGTTACGAAGATCGATTCTTCCTAGCGCCATTTGGATTGCATTGGTCAGAAATTCAAGCCAGCGACTTCATGATCGTTGACCTTGACGGCACAGTTTATGAAGGTAGCGGGCTAGTTGAAGAGACCGCATTCTTCATTCACGCGCCAATGCATGGCAGCACTCGCAAGCTTCGTGCAGTTCTTCACACCCACATGCCGTACGCAACAGCTTTGGCAATGTTGGATGAACCAGATCTCGTTATGGCCAGCCAGAATGCACTTGGCTACCGCGATGATGTTTTCTACGACTGCGATTACAACGGACTTGCACTTGATCGTTCCGAAGGTGAGCGCATGACGCGAGCGCTAGGGGATAAGTCAATTCTTTTGCTCCGCAATCATGGCATCGTCACTACTGGTGCAACAGTTGCTGAGGCATTCCATCATTTGTATTTCTTTGAGCGCACTGCTGAAGTTCAAGTTCTAGCGCAATCAACGGGTCAGATGATTCGCGAAGTTCCTAAAGACATCGTGGACATGACTGTTGAGCAGTTCAAGGATTCAACCCACCTTGATGGCTACAGTCGTATCGATCTGCACTTCGCAGCACTAAAGCGAATGCTCGATCGCAGCCAGCCGGATTACGCCGCTTAACAAGATTTAGAACTTGTAAATTACGTCTGCAAAATGTGGCGTAGCAAATAAGTAAAGAATTCGAAGCGGCTCATCGTCGTAGTTATTGATTTGATGCAGTGCATCGCCGGGAATGTAAACCATGGTATCGGCTTCAACGTCGTATTCAACGTGCTCGATAGTAACTTTGCCTTTGCCGCTTAATACGTAGTAAGTCTCGGGCTGTAGGTGTCGATGAGCTTCAAGCGATTCATCTTTAAATACTCGAGCAACACCCAAAACCATGTCAGTTTCTTCGTCATCGTTTACGCCTTGAAGTGCTTTCCATGTGACTTTGCCACGAGCCGCAACTTGATCCTCTGGCCAACCAGCCCAGTCACCGTCGGAAAGCTTGCGAATAATTGGGTTCATTGCCACTCCTGATTAAAAAACCTTGCAGTTCAGGCTATTTGTATTTCACCAGCTGCGGTTGCATTTTCCAGAACCCGACTCTAAACTCATAGTAGTTGAACATTCAACTAAGCCTAAGGAGGCCGCTATGCCAGCGGTAACAGCAGATACTTTGACGCTGCCGAGAGTTTTTGTCGCCCCAGGCGCACAGCCGCGTTCAGTAAAGATGATTACAAATGCGCCGCAGGCATACGAAGGCGAAGGCTTCCCAGTGCGTCGCGCATTCGCCGGCATCCCTAATGCTGATCTAGATCCATTCATTCACATGGATCAAATGGGTGAAGTTGAATATCTTCCAGGTGAACCAAAGGGAACACCTTGGCATCC
This sequence comes from Actinomycetota bacterium, assembly GCA_947486505.1. Next base: position 2,842 of record CANKTT010000084.1, read on the forward strand.
ACACCGCGGCTTTGAAACTTTCACATACCTAATGGACGGTCGCTTCCTGCATCAAGATTCACATGGCGGCGGCGGCATCATCAAAGAAGGTGGCACCCAATACATGACTGCTGGCGACGGCATTCTTCATATTGAAACGCCACCAGAGGATTTGGTTATGTCCGGCGGAACTTTCCATGGCGTGCAACTTTGGATTAACTTGCCAAAGGAAAAGAAGCGAATTCAACCTGCGTACCAGGACCTGCAAGGTCTTGATTCTGCAATGGTTACAACGCAAGACGGTGGCGCACTAATTCGAGTGCTAGCTGGTCAGATTGAAGATCACTCCGGTCCTGGAATCTCACACACCCCGATCACCATTACGCACGTAACAATTGCCCCGGGGGCTCGTGCCGAAATTCCATGGCGCAGCGACTTCAATGCTTTGGCATACGTGCTTAATGGCTCGGGAACAGTTGGACCTGCAAACCACCCAATCCAAACTGGCCAGATGGCTGTTTTAGTCAACGGTGATTACATCTCTATTCAAGCCAATCAAGTTCAAGAAGCTAGACATGAAGCACTTGATATCTTTTTGATCGGTGGCATTGCACTGCGCGAACAGGTTTTCCAGTACGGACCATTTGTTATGAGCACTAAAGAAGAAGTTATGCAGGCAATGGAGGATTACCAAAAGGGCCGCTTTGGTCACATCCCTGTTGATGCGATCATGCCTCATCGCCCATAGGCAACGAACCTAGAATTGGACTTTAGTTAACAAAGTTAACTAAAGTCCAATTCTTTAGCCCAATCGCGAATCGTTTGCTTTTCGTTAACTGTTGAAACTTCTTCCAAAGGCACGAACCACGTAAAATGCTCTGGATAGATGCGGACATTTTGTATTGCTATCTGGCGGGAGAAGCACGCGATGCGCAAGGTTCTTAAGGTTACGTTTGCCCTATTTACCTTCGCAATATTTTCTGGAATTCCCTCTGGTTTTTCTGCCCTTGAATCATTTTCAATTGCTCCTGCAAATGCTGTTCCTTTAATCACAACCACTTGCACCAATCCATTGGTTGCCACCGACGGTTCATACACCGTTGTTTCCTTCAAAACTGTTGAGTCTTGTACTTGGACTCCGCCAGCTGACAATTTAAGTGTTGAGTATTTGATCGTTGCTGGTGGTGGTGGCGGCGGCGCTGGTGGCGGCGGCGCTGGTGGACTACTGGCAGGTACAACAACGCTTGGCTCGGTAACTTCAACACCAATAATTGTCGGTGGCGGTGGTGCCGGTGGTGGCAACATCATGATTTCGGGAGAAAATGGCGGCAACTCGCAAGCAATTGGCCTAACTGCAATCGGCGGCGGAGGCGGCGGCGGATACTCGAGCGCGGGGCTAAGTGGTGGTAGTGGTGGTGGAAATACCCCAGAGTCTGCGAACTTTAACTTCAATACGGGTCCAGTTGGAACTGCCGGACAGGGTAGCTCTGGTGGTATCGGGAGTTGGGGCGGCGGCGGCGGCGGTGGAGCCGGCAGTGATGGCACATCCAGTACACCACCAACAAATCGTGATGGCGGCAACGGTGGCATCGGACTTTCAAACTCGATAACGGGATCTGCAACTTTTTACGCGGGCGGCGGCGGTGGCATGTGTACCGGCGGATGTGCGAATGGCAGTCAAGGTGGGCTTGGCGGTGGCGGTAAGGGATCAAATTCACGATATGGAAACGATGACGCAGCAGGCATAGCCAACACAGGCGGCGGCGGCGGCGGAGCTGATGGTGGTTCAAATGGTGGATCTGGCGTCGTCATTGTTCGCTTTTTGACTTCAGCAATCGTTGTAAATGATCCAATGCTCCTAACCGCAATTGCAAGTCCTTCAACTTCTATGGTTATGAACATTCCACTTTTTGGAACTGTTTCCAACATAACGATTGATTGGGGTGACGGTTCAACATCTGGACCATTCAATTCTTCGGGCGAACAGTCCCATGTTTATACCAGCCCAGGAACTTACACAGTTACTATCGGTGGCGCAAAACTTACTCAATTTGGGGCCTATTGCTCTAATACAAGTGCGCTAACGTCAGTCCAATCATTCGGCGATCTTGGCTTAACGGACCTTTCGTATGCATTCTGCGGAGCGAGTGAATTGACCCAAGTGCCGACACAGATACCAACTGGTGTTACAAATTTGCAATATGCCTTTCTCTACGCGTCATCGTTTAACCAAAACATTTCAACCTGGAATACCAGTGCTGTAACTTCTATGGTTGGAATGTTCCGCGGCGCTTCAAGTTTCAACAATGGAAGCGCGAATAACGACGGCTTAAATCCAATGGCATCCATTAGCGGCGGTTGGAACACGTCAAATGTGGTTTCCTTTGGGGAAATGTTCCTGGGAGCGAGTTCGTTCAACCAGGATGTAAGTAGTTGGGATACCTCAAACGCGACAAACGTATCTATGTTTAATGGAGCGCCAAAGTTCAACAACGGAAGTGCAACCAATGACAGCGCACACCCACTGCGAACGAATGGAAACAAGTGGGATGTGTCAAACGTTACAAACTTTGCAGGTTTGTTCGGTGGGGCCAGTCATTTCAATCAAGATATTTCGAACTGGGACGTTTCTAGTGCCAATAACTTAACCGAAATGTTCCGTGGTGCTTCGAGATTTAATCAAGATATTTCTACGTGGAGATTCCCAAATGTAACCGATTTAAATTACATGTTTGTTGACGCAACTTCATTTAATAATGGTGGACAACCTCTTACTTGGGACGTGAGCCGAATCACTTCTATGTATGTAACTTTTGCAAATGCAACAAGTTTTAATTCTGACATCAGCAGTTGGAATGTCAGCAAAATGGTGTATTTCATAAGCACGTTTGTTAATGCAACTGCTTTCAACGCAGACATCAGCGGCTGGAATCTTAGTTCTGTCAACAATATGAACAACATGCTTCAGGGAGCTTCATCATTTAATCAAAACCTTGGTGGATGGACCCTATCAACAACACTGGTAAATGCCCAGAATTTTCTTGTAGGCACGAGCATGACCACTGCTAACTACGATGCCTTACTAAATGGCTGGGCGACGCAAGCGACAGGAAGTGGAGTGAATTTCAGTACTGATTTGCGATATACCGAATCTGGGAAAATTGGTAGGCAGACCTTAACTGGTAGTCGTGGATGGACGATTAGCGATGCTGGATTAAAGGCTCCAACTGCGCCATCGATTTCATCGTGGCCATCAGCTGGTGGCATTGTTAGTGGTCAGTCACTTTCTGATGTTTTACTCTCTGGTGGGTCAGCAAGTGTTCCTGGATCTTTTGCTTTTGCAAATCTAAATACGGTTCCAGCAGTTGGCACCGATTCACATCAAGTTGTGTTTACGCCAACTGATTCCATCAACTACACAACGGTTACTTCATCAGGAAATGCAAACGTCACGGTTGTCGTTTCAAGGGCAACTCCAAGTGTTACCAACTGGCCATCAGCTGGTGGCATTGTTAGTGGTCAGTCACTTTCTGATGTTTTACTCTCTGGTGGGTCAGCAAGTGTTCCTGGATCTTTTGCTTTTGCAAATCTAAATACGGTTCCAGCAGTTGGCACCGATTCACATCAAGTTGTGTT
>CANKTT010000085.1 GCA_947486505.1 Actinomycetota bacterium
ATAACAGGAGACACGACGTGTCGGTCAACATTAAGCCACTTGAGGATCGCATCCTCGTTCAGTCACTAGAAGCCGAGCAGACCACCGCTTCAGGTTTGGTAATCCCAGATACTGCAAAGGAAAAGCCACAAGAGGGCAAGGTCGTCGCAGTAGGGCCAGGTCGTTTCGATGAAGACGGCGAAAAGCGCATTCCGCTTGACGTTAAAGTCGGCGACGTAGTTATCTACTCCAAGTACGGCGGCACCGAAGTTAAGTACAACGGTGTTGAATACCTACTTCTTGGCGCTCGCGACATTCTCGCAATCGTCGAAAAATAAAAATCTCAAGCTAACGCCCCGATCGTTTACGTCGGGGCGTTAGCAACTTTTTGAACTATTAGTTTTGGAGAAATACAAATGGCAAAGACCGTTGAATTCGACGAAGATGCTCGTCGCGCATTAGAGCGTGGCGTTAATGCCCTTGCTGATGCAGTGAAGGTAACCCTTGGACCAAAGGGACGCAACGTAGTCATTAGCAAAGCTTGGGGCGCCCCAACAATCACTAATGATGGCGTAACCATTGCTCGCGAAATTGAACTTGAAGACTCTTACGAAAACCTTGGTGCTCAGCTAGCTAAAGAAGTTGCTACCAAGACAAACGATGTTGCCGGTGACGGAACAACAACTGCAACCGTTCTTGCCCAAGCATTCGTACGCGAAGGCCTAAAGGTTGTCGCTGCAGGTGGCGCACCAGTAGAACTTAAGCGCGGTATCGAAGCTGCTGTTGCTGCAATGAAGGAAGAACTTCTAAAGCAGGCTCGTCCAGTAGATGGCAAAGAAGGCATCTCACAGGTTGGCGCAATCAGCTCCCGCGACAAGGTAATTGGCGACATGATCGCTGAAGCCTTCGACAAGGTCGGCAAAGATGGCGTTATCTCAGTTGAAGAGTCCAGCACCACTGCAATGGAATTGGAATTCACTGAAGGTATGCAGTTCGATAAGGGCTACATCTCGCCTTATTTCGTAACTGATGCAGATCGCATGGAAGCAGTCATTGATAATCCAGCGATTCTTCTAGTGCAGGGCAAGATTTCTAGCGTTGCTGAACTTCTTCCAATCTTGGAAAAGGTTTCTGCAGCCAGCAAGCCACTGGTAATCATTGCTGAAGATGTCGATGGCGAAGCGCTTTCAACTCTTGTAGTTAACCGCATTCGTGGAACTTTCCCGAGCGTTGCAATCAAGGCCCCAGCATTCGGCGATCGTCGCAAGGCAATCTTGGAAGACATCGCAATTCTTACTGGCGCCCAAGTTGTTTCAGCTGACATTGGCCTAAAGATCGACCAGGTTGGACTAGAAGTTTTGGGTAGCGCGCGTCGCGTAGTTGCGACCAAGGACAACACCACAATTGTTGATGGCGGCGGCGAAGCTTCTGCGGTTAACGATCGCGTTGGCCAGATCAAGCGTGAGATTGAAAACTCAGATTCCGATTGGGATAAGGAAAAGCTATCCGAGCGTTTGGCAAAACTTTCTGGTGGCGTTTGCGTAATCAAGGTTGGCGCACACACCGAGGTTGAACTCAAGGAAAAGAAGCACCGTATCGAAGATGCGGTATCAGCAACTCGCGCAGCAATCGAAGAAGGCATTGTTTCTGGTGGTGGCTCGGCTTTGATTCATGCTTCTGCAGTTCTTAACGGTGACCTAGGACTAACTGGCGATCAAGCAATAGGCGTTCAGATTGTTCGTCGCGGTGTTGTAGAACCACTTCGTTGGATTGCTGAGAACGCTGGTCTTGAAGGCTACGTAGTTGTAGATCGAGTTCGCGAACTTGGCCAAGGACAGGGCCTTAATGCTGCAACAGGCGAGTATGGCGATCTTGTTGCCCAGGGTGTTATCGATCCAGTGAAGGTAACTCGTTCCGCACTTGAGAATGCAGCTTCAATTGCTGGCATGTTGCTAACAACCGAAGCTCTTGTTGTTGAGAAGAAAGAAAAGTCTTCCGATGATGGCGGGGGCCACGGCCACAGTCACGCCGGACATACGCACTAAAGTGCGTATGTCCTAAATGGGCACTGTCATTTGTTTGCGAACCGCAAGGCTTGGCAAACTTACTCACTAAAGTGCCGTTCAAAAAAAATTAAAAACAAAACAAAACCCCCGGACAATGTCCGGGGGTTTTGTTTTTAACTCTTTAGATTAAGAAGAGATGCGGTTTGCGCGAGCTTGACGTGCGTAGTGCGCTTCACGATCCTCTTCGCTCATACCGCCCCATACGCCGTATGGTTCGCGGGCTTTTAGAGCGTGATCTCGGCACTGCGCAAGAACCGGACATGCTGCACAAATTGCTTTGGCAGTTGATACTCGACGCTCTCGAGCCGATCCACGTTCGCCATCTGGGTGGTAGAAAATATCTGAATCTAAGCCACGGCAAGCTGAGTGCAGCTGCCAATCCCAGAAGTCTGCATTTGGACCAGGCAATCTAGATAGATCAGCCATTTGGTTCCTCCCAATAGGTTCGTACGTTATGTCCCCACTCTAGAACCGCTTCATAAGTTGGTCAAGCAACTTTACTGAATTATTTTTGGCGCGTTTTGAGTCGTTTTGCCTGAAATCCCCATTGTTTATGGGAACTCCTTGATTCTCAAGGTGCAGAATGCCCAAAGGGGCGAAAGAATGAGTCACATGTCACAGCGCGCGCCTCAGGTCGAGATCGGCCTAACCGTTGCCGCCGTGGCCCGTCGGATTGGAATCGCGCCAGCAACACTGCGGACCTGGGACCGACGGTATGGCCTTGGACCAAGTGTCCATGTAGCAGGTTCGCACCGCCGCTACTCCGCTATCGATGTGGCCCGGATAGATCTGATGCGCAAATTGATGCTCAACGGCGTACTGCCAAGCGAAGCCGCAAAGACTGCTCTGGTCCAAGAAGTCATCCCAGCCAATTTGGCTGCCGAAACAACTTCGACGCCGTCGTTGCACTTAGTAACAGAAGCTGAAGGCCAAACCGACAATGTCATTGCACTAGATAGTCCTAAAGCGATCATCCGATCTTTAAATCGCGCGGCCGCGGCTTTAGATGCCAGCGGTTGTGACCAGATTATTTCTAATTCTTTAGACAGCCATGGCGTGGTCTGGACTTGGGAAAATGTGTTGATTCCGGTACTGGTAGCTCTTGGTGAAAAGTGGGAACAAACTGGCGAAGGTGTTGAACAGGAACATCTGATTGCGGAATCAGTAACAGGGCTTTTTCGTAATCTAGCCAATTCAGTAACTGAGCCAGAGAATGCTCGTCCGGTCCTATTAGCCTGCGCTCCACACGAACTTCATACGATTCCGATGTATGCAATTGCGGCTGGACTAGCCGAGCAAAACATCGCAAGCAGAGTTCTTGGTGCTCGCATGCCAGCTGAAGCACTTGCCACTGCAGCCAAGAAGATCGGTCCAAGTGCAATTGCGGTTTGGTCACAAACTCAAGGAACTGCTGACATCACCATTTGGGATTCGGTAGAACCGATGCGCCCAGCGCCATTGCTTATGTCTGTGGGCCCAGGCTGGCAACCAGATCTGCCTGCAGGCGTAGTTAAGCCACTTGATTTCACCAGCACTTTGATTGCCTTAGCTGCAGCCTCAGGGCGTTAAGCAATAAGAATATTGCGCTTTTTGGCCGCAGGCTGATCCGCGATAACCTTAGGCAATTCACCTTTTTTAGGTGACTATCGCCAGCAGTTACCAGCTTGATCAGTAAGGGGATTCCATGACACAGGGCCTTCCTGACAAGTTTGCAATGCTTGGACTTACCTACGACGATGTGCTGCTGATGCCCGATGCCAGCGATGTCATTCCTAGTGAAGTAGATACCAGTTCCAAACTAACGCGCGAGATAACGCTCAAAATTCCATTGCTGTCCTCTGCGATGGACACCGTTACTGAAGCCCGAATGGCTATCGCTATGGCGCGCCAAGGCGGGCTTGGGATTCTGCATCGAAATCTTTCAGTTGAAGATCAAGCAGCCCAAGTTGACCTGGTTAAGCGCAGCGAAGCTGGCATGATCACCAACCCAGTAACTTGCAGCGAAAGCGACACCTTGGCTGATGTAGACCGGCTGTGCGCGCATTATCGAATCAGCGGCCTGCCAGTTGTTGATACCAACGGAACCTTGGTTGGCATCGTGACGAATCGTGATATGTGTTTTGAAGATGACAAGAATCGCAAAGTAAGCGATGTCATGACCAAGATGCCACTCATTACAGGAACACCTGAAATGAATGGCGACGATGCTCTTGAATTACTACGAATTAATAAAATCGAAAAACTTCCACTCGTTGATTCTTCGGGCAAACTAACCGGCTTGATTACTGTCAAGGATTATGTAAAAAGTGATCGCTATCCATTGGCCACCAAAGACTCTGCCGGGCGCCTTATGGTTGGTGCTGCTGTTGGTGTTGGCGAAGACTCCTTCGCGCGTGCACTTGCTTTAGTCGAAGTTGGCGTTGACGTCGTCATAGTTGATACCGCCCATGGACATCAAAAAGCTGTTTTAGAAATGGTTTCGAGAATCAAGAAATCTTTAAATGTTCAGGTTATTGGTGGCAACATTGCAACCCGCGCTGGTGCGCAAGCCCTGATTGACGCAGGAGCAGACGCAGTAAAGGTTGGCGTTGGCCCAGGTTCGATTTGTACTACACGCGTTGTTGCAGGTGTTGGTGTTCCGCAAATAACTGCAATTTATGAAGCATCGCTCGCTGCCGGCCCCGCAGGAATTCCCGTAATTGGTGACGGTGGCTTGCAGTATTCCGGCGACATCGCAAAAGCAATTGTTGCTGGTGCTGACACCGTCATGTTGGGTTCGTTATTGGCTGGTTGTGAAGAAGCTCCAGGCCAACTTGTATTTGTTAATGGAAAACAGTTCAAGCAATACCGTGGCATGGGTTCGCTCGGGGCCATGCAATCCCGAGGAAATGCAAAGTCGTATTCAAAGGATCGTTACTTCCAAGACGACGTGCTATCTGAGGACAAATTAGTACCAGAAGGCATTGAGGGCCAGGTCCCGTACCGCGGTAACTTGTCAGCAGTTGCACATCAATTGGTTGGTGGACTGCGCGCTTCCATGGGATATGCCGGCGCTATAACAATTGCTGACCTGAAAGCGAACGGTCGATTGATTCGAATTACTGCAGCAGGTTTAAAAGAGAGTCATCCGCACGACGTTCAATTAACGGTAGAAGCACCTAACTACCACGTTCGATAGGGGAGAAAAATGTCAGACGTGGAAATCGGTAGAAGTAAGCGGGCCCGCGCCACTTACTCATTTGATGATGTCTCGTTAGTACCGAGTCGTCGGACTCGAGATGATGAACTCGTCTCATTGGATTGGAAGATTGACGCATATTCATTTAGTCATCCAATTATTGCGGCTCCCATGGACTCAGTTGTATCACCTGCTTCTGCTGCAACTTTTGCTGCAAGCGGTGGCCTAGCAATTTTGAATCTTGAAGGTGTTTGGACTAGGTACGAAGATCCAACAGGTGTCCTTAATGACATTGCCGGTCTTGATACCAAGGGAGCAACTGCCAAGTTACAAGAAATTTATGCAAAGCCAATCAAGCCCGAATTGATCGCAGCTCGAATTCAAGAAATGCGTGCCTCGGGAATTACTGTCGCAGGTGCACTGAGTCCACAGCGCACCGCACAGTTCGCCAAGCAGGTAGTTGAAGCCGGAGTAGATATCTTTGTTATCCGCGGAACAACGGTAAGTGCTGAACATGTAAGCAATAACGGTGAGTCATTAAATCTCAAGGAATTCATTTACCAACTAGATGTTCCCGTTATCGTTGGCGGATGCGCAACTTATACGGCTGCGCTGCACTTGATGCGCACAGGCGCAGCAGGTGTTCTAGTTGGATTTGGCGGTGGCGCCGCACATACAACTCTTGACGTACTTGGTGTGCGAGTTCCAATGGCTAGTGCAGTCGCAGATGTTGCTGCCGCTCGTCGTGATTACCTAGATGAATCTGGTGGTCGCTACGTTTCTGTTATTGCTGATGGTTCGATGGGTCGAAGTGGAGACGTATCGAAGGCAATAGCTTTGGGCGCAGATGCAGTAGTAGTTGGCTCAACATTTGCTCGAGCTACAGATTCACCAGGTCGCGGTAAGCACTGGGGGATTGAAGCTACTCACTTAGAACTTCCGCGAGGTGAACTTGTGGATCTTGGTATCACTGGAACTTTGAGC
>CANKTT010000086.1 GCA_947486505.1 Actinomycetota bacterium
CATATTCATGGGACAGTCCATTTCATTATTCACAAGCAACTATTCACAACGGAGTTGTCTACGTTTCAGGACAGGCTGCACTAGGAGCCGACGGTTCGATAGTAGGTGAGAACGATTTCGACGCTCAGGCTCATCAGGTGTTTGCAAACCTAAAGACCGTGCTGGCAGCTGCTGGCAGTGATCTTTCTAAGGTCTTCAAAGTGAACATCTACATGACTGACATGAGTCATTTTCCAACGATTATTGAGTGCCGGGAAAAGTACTTCACCAAGCCTTATCCAGCTGACACAACAGTTGAGGTAACTGCATTGGCAATCCCAGGACTGTTACTTGAAATTGACGTTATAGCTGCTACTGATTAGCTCGCTAGCCGGCTAAGTCTTCATCGGAAGTGCTTGGCTTGGTGGCACCAGTTGCGATCGCACAACTTTCGCACAATAAAAAGGGAACCCTGCCTCGGATGTTGTGCCGATCGTAGAAGTGCCTTGCAGGTGCTGCGCAGTCATCGCAGGTTCCGATCACCTTGGTGTGATCTGAAAAGTCCATACTCATTCGGTTGTCGAAAATGTATAGCGAACCATCCCAAAGTCCATCATCACCAAACTGCTCGCCGTATCTCACGATTCCGCCTGCAATTTGATAGACCTCTTCAAATCCACGACTCCTCATGGCTGCTGACAGCACTTCGCACCGCACGCCTCCAGTGCAATAAGCGACAATCGGTCTGTTTTTCAGGTAATCGAATTTTCCGGTTTCAAATTCGGCAATAAAGTCGCGGGTAGTTTCACCATCAGGAACAATCGCGTTACGGAACTTTCCAACTCGGGCTTCGTAAGCATTACGCGCATCGAAAAAAACTACCTCATCACCCCGTGCTTCGACCAATTCATGCACTTCTCTAGGTGATAGGTGAGTGCCACCACCAACAATCCCATTTTCATCAACTTTGAGTTCGTTAGGTACCCCGAAAGAAACGACTTCGTCGCGAACACGCACCGTTAACTTAGGAAAATCGTTTCCAGTACCATCTGACCATTTGAAATCAATCTTGTTGAAGCCTGGGTATCTCTCAGTTCTTCGGATGTATCGCTTTAGCGCGTCAATGTCGCCACCCAAAGTGCCGTTGATTCCATGTTCAGAGATGATGATCCGACCAGTTAGCCCGATTAACTCACACAGGTCGTATTGCCAAAGGCGCACGGCGGCTGGATCAGCGATTGGCGTGAATCCGTAATAGAGAATGACCTTTGGGATTGCCATAGCCACCTCGCAATCCTTACTGCGCCGAATCGCAGCTTTATGTGTCCGAGGGGGGACTTGAACCCCCATCCCCGTGAAGGGACTAACACCTCAAGCTAGCGCGTCTGCCAATTCCGCCACTCGGACCGGTGTGCTGGGCATGCCCAGCCCCGTAAGAATACCTGCAAACCTGTTGGTGGCTCAAGTGCCAGCATTGAATGCAAAGTACCTATGTGATGCGCCAGACTATAGGCATGTCAATTGAGCCACTTGCAGATGTAGATTCCGAAGTCGTGGAGATAGTTCGCGATCTGATCCAAATTGATACTTCCAACTATGGGGACGGTAGTGGACCCGGGGAAGCCTTGGCTGCAGAGTATGTCGAAGCCAAGCTTAAAGAGGTTGGTATCGAATGTGAGCGCTACGAAACCACAAGTGGCAAGCGACAAGGTGTCAACGCTCGAATCGAAGGCAAGGATCCGAGTAAGCCAGCTTTGCTGATTCATGGTCACCTCGATGTGGTTCCCGCTGAAGCTAAGGACTGGACTTACCACCCGTTTGCAGCCGAGGTTCATGACGGCATGATCTGGGGTCGTGGCGCAGTCGACATGAAAGATGGCGATGGCATGATCCTTGCAATGGCTCGCTCTTGGGCCCGCAATGGTGTTCAACCTGATCGCACAATTGTTTTTGATTGGCTGCCAGATGAGGAAGCTGGCAGTGAGCATGGCTCTGGTTGGTTAGTTGAGAATCGTCCAGAACTCTATCGAGGAGTAACCCAAGCAGTGGGCGAAGTTGGTGGCTTCTCATTGACGCTACGCGATGACGTTCGGCTGTATTTGGTTCAGACTGCCGAAAAAGGTATCCGCTGGATGAAGTTGAAAGCTGAAGGAACTGCAGGTCACGGATCATTTCTCAACAATGACAATGCCGTCACCAAGTTGGCTGAGGCAGTAGCTGCAGTCGGAAATCATAAGTTTGACCTTGCGCTGACTCCGACAGTTCGAGATTTCATTAAAGCTGTATCAGATGCTCTTGGAATGGAGTTAAGCGCAGATGATCCAGAAGAACTATTGGCTCAACTTGGACCGATTGCTCGAATTATTGGTGCGACACTTTCTAATACCGCCAATCCGACAATGCTGAATGCCGGTTACAAACACAATGTGATCCCAGGTGCGGCCGAAGCAATGATCGATGGCAGATTCTTACCTGGCTATGAAGATGAACTCATTAAGGACATTGAAAACCTCTTGCCGCCGGGCGTCGTGCTGGAAGACGTTGTGAACGGAATCGCGCTAGAGGCACCATTCGAAGGTCCGATTATCGATGCCATGGGCGCCGCAATTCGCGCCGAGGATCCATTTGGAACCCCAGTTCCTTACACCGTCAGTGGTGGCACAGACGCAAAAGCTTTCAGCACACTTGGCATAACTTGTTACGGGTTTTTACCGCTACTGCTTCCACCTGAATTCGATTTCAGTGCCATGTTCCACGGCGTCGATGAGCGAGTTCCAACAACCGGTTTGGAATTTGGTGCCAGAGTCATGGATAGGTTCGTGCGCAGTCTCTAAACCTAGTTATCCAGTTCGTTGTAAGTGGTAGATCTTTCGGCGGAGTCGAACGTAACGGCTGCCGTCTTGGTGGACCCGAACTCGCTCGAGCTCCCAGCGTTCAATTTCCGCCATGTTGGTTAAATATGACCTAACGTCTGAGCGTTTGGTATCTCGGTGGAAGTTCATCTCGCGAAACTCCCAAACGGCGCTCATTGGTTCCAACCAAAATCTGGGTAACCGCGTTCAATTGCCGAAACTTCATTAAGCGCCTCGTGAATCTCATCTGGCAACTGCGCGGAAATGGAATTAAGAACAACACGGAGTTGGGCTGCGGTGCGAGCACCAACCACTGCGCTGGCTACTTGCTGCTTAGCACTTACCCAAGCCAATGCCACATCTATCGGAGTTAGCCCAAGCCCCTCGGCTGCAGTGCACACCGCATCAACTATGGCTTTGGAGCGATCCTTTAAGTACGGAGTGATGAAGGCAGAAAAGTGCGAGGTAGCTGCCCTGGAATCAGCAGGAGTGCCATGTCGGTACTTACCAGTTAGTACGCCTCGACCTAGGGGAGACCACGCCATCACGCCAACCCCAAGATCAACAGCAGCCGGAATGACCTCACGTTCGATCCCGCGTTGCAGTAATGAATATTCCATCTGCGCACTTATGACAGGAAAGTCTGAACCAAGAGCTGCGCTGGTTAATTGCCACCCTGAGTAGTTAGAAACTCCGAGGTAGCGAACTTTGCCCGAATCGATGGCATGTGCTGCTGCGCTCAGCGTTTCTTCGAGTGGCGTATGTGGATCCCAGGCGTGAATGTGCCAAACGTCAATGTGAGTTCGTCGTAATCGTCTTAATGAAGCATCCAAAGCAGTAAGCAGATGATTTCGACTGGCATCCCGCCTGCGATTAGTACGGACACTTCCGGCTTTACTAGAAATCAGCACATCCGAGTTCTCGCGGCAAAATTCACCAACAATCTCTTCCGACACTCCATCGCTATAGACATCAGCAGTGTCGATAAATCGGCCGCCTGCTTCGTAATACAAATTGAATTGATCCCGCGCTTCGTGAACATCGGTATCCCGACCCCAGGTCATTGTGCCGAGTGAATATTGCGACACCAGAAGCCCACTATTGCCCAAAGACCTCAGTTCCATGAGTTCACGCTAGCGTTTGTTTCGTAGAATATTTATAAAGTCTTGTTAGTGTCTTGAAATATTTGGGAGAGCGTGTGGACGAGCAACTGTCGTGGCTACAAGCCATAGTGCTCGGCATTTCACAAGGACTTACCGAATTCCTGCCGATTTCATCAACTGCCCACACTTTGGTGGTTTCGAAGTTATTGGGATGGCCAGATCCAGGTGCAGCCTTCACTGCGGTGACCCAGATAGGCACTGAACTTGCAGTGGTTCTATATTTCCGACACGACATAGTTCGCATCCTCAAGGCCTGGTCCGCAAGCCTGGTGAAAACTGAGATGCGATCCAATCCTGATGCAAAGCTGGGCTGGTATGTAATCATCGGAACTATTCCAATTGGAATTGCCGGCTTGGCCTTTAAGTCTTCGATTGAAACTTCTGCTCGAAATCTTTGGTTAGTTGCTGGTGCGTTGATCTTCATGGGAGTTCTCTTAGGGGTGGCTGACAGATACGCAAGCCACACAAAGAGCGAAGCTGATTTGAATCCCAAAAACGCAGTCCTATTTGGACTTGGGCAAGCACTTGCACTGATTCCAGGTGTCTCACGAAGCGGCGCAACAATTACGGCTGGTTTGGCAATGGGATTTAAGCGAGATGTAGTGGCTCGGTATTCATTCTTGCTAGCAATACCTGCAGTATTCGCTTCTGCGGCATTGACCGCAGGAGACATTTCTTCGGACGGTTTCGTAAATTGGCCAGCGACCATCGTGGCGACCATCGTGGCCTTTGTTGTGGGGTACTTTGTGATCGCAAGCTTGATGAAGTATTTGCAGACTCGAACGTTCTTGCCGTTTGTGATCTACCGAATATCGCTTGGTACTCTTTTGCTGGTTTTGCTCGCTACGGGCGTACTTTCTGCCACCTAGATAGTCGACTTTTCCCAATAGTCTTTACTTATGGGAACTCTGCTGCTGATCAGACATGGGCGCACTGACGCGAACGCGAACGGCATCTTGGCTGGCCGCACACCCGGTGTGGTTCTGGATGAGGTTGGCAGGTCGTCAACTAACGCGCTAGCTGAACGCCTAAAGGGCGTGAACATCGCACATGTAGTTTCCAGTCCACTGGAGCGAACCCGCGAAACTGCCTCGTTGCTATTTAAGGACAGCTTTGATATTGCGCTTGACGATCGTCTTTTGGAATGCGATTACGGCGATTGGCAAGGCGCAAAGTTAAGTGAACTTGCGGTGCACGAATTGTGGCCAATTGTCCAACAGCGACCAGATGAAATGATCTTTCCAAATGGTGAATCAATGAATGACATGTCGGCTCGAGCAAGTGCAGTGGTCAGAGAGTGGGATGCCAAACTCACCACTGAACATGGTGACAAAGTTGTCTGGGTGGCAGTTAGCCATGGCGACATCATTAAAGCAATTTGCGCCGATGCTATGGGATTGCCATTACGAAAATTCCAGTCGCTTTTGATTGAGCCAGCATCAGTAAGCGTTATTCATTACTCTGAATCTGGTTCCGCTGTTTCAAAACTAAATGACACGGGTTCTGAATGGTTAACCAAGCTAAATGAGGAAGCAATAAAAACTCCTACCCTCGGTGGCGAAAGTGGAAGCGATTAACTATGGCGAGAATCATTCATACTTTTGACAATCCGCAACGCTTCGTTTCGGGCACCGTTGGAATGCCAGGTGAGCGGACGTTCTTCTTGCAGGCCAGAATCGATGCACGAATCGTTAGTGTTTCACTTGAAAAACAGCAGGTTGCCTTGCTCGCGGATCGCCTCACTGAGTTACTAGACCAAGTTGCACGCGCTGAAGGTATAGACATCTCATACTTTGGTCCAGCTGATTTAGAGCCGCTGGATAATCCGATCCAAGAGGAATTCCGCGTTGGAACTTTGGCGTTAGGTTGGAACACTGAAAGTCAGCAGGTTGTTATTGAGGCTCACGCAACCTCGGAGACCTTTGAGGACGTTCCAGACTTAGAAGAAGATTCCAACGTTGGTCCAGATGTGTTGCGAGTGCGGCTGACCGGACCGATGGCTACCGCATTTTGTTCCCGAGCCATGGCAGTAGTTTCGGCTGGACGACCGCCTTGTCCACTATGTACTGAGCCGCTTGACCAACAGGGCCATATATGCCCAAGAGCCAATGGTTACTTAAGAAGAGGTTAAGTAAGTCTAAAAAACTGGCCAGGGGACTGCGGGCCAATGCGGACTTGGGCTAGGCATAACTTTTTTGTCCAATAAATA
>CANKTT010000087.1 GCA_947486505.1 Actinomycetota bacterium
ACCGCCCACTCACATCAGTTGGCAGAATTCAAGCCAGTATGTTGGTTACTGCTCTCGCAGCGTACGGAATATCTGAATTACATTCTTCAGACTCGGTTCGATGCCGCGACACAGTTGGGCCATACGCATCTGCTCGAAGTTTGTCGATCACGCTAGAGCCAACATTAAGTGAAGAACAGCACCTTGAATTTCCTGACAAAGCGCGTGATCGAACAAGTGAATTGACAGAAATTGAAAGTGCATTCGTGCTGTGCACCCATCGCCCAGTTTTGCCAACGGTCATGGAAGTGCTCACTGAAAAATTTAATTTAGAGTCTGATTCGAAAAAGGCTTTTGATCCGTCGCTAACACCGGGTTCGATGGTCGTGTACCACCGAGATGCAACAGATCTTTCGAAAGTCGTTACAGTCGAAAGACACTTCCACTAACTCGATTTATCCAAATCGGCCGGAAATGTAATCTTCAGTGCGTGAGTCACTTGGATTCGTAAAAATCTGAGAAGTTTGATCCATTTCGACCAAGTGTCCAAAGCGTTGACCTGCATCATCAATCTTTGCGCTAAAGAACGCTGTGCGATCTGAAATCCGAGCTGCTTGTTGCATATTGTGAGTCACGATAACCACTGTGTATTCATTTACAAGTTCCAGCATTAGATCTTCAATCAATGACGTTGCGATCGGATCAAGTGATGCACAAGGCTCATCCATTAGCAAAATATCTGGTGAGGTCGCAATCGCACGTGCAATACATAATCGCTGCTGCTGCCCACCCGAAAGTGCGAAACCGCTTTGATCCAACTTGTCCTTCACTTCCGACCACAATCCGGCTTTATTTAGTGCGTGCTCTACCAGGTCCGCTGTTTCAGTCTTGTTCAACTTCGTGCCAGTAACGCGTGGGCCATAAGCAATGTTGTCGAATATTGATTTCGGGAATGGATTTGGTTTTTGGAATACCATGCCAACTCGGCGCCGAACTTCAATTGGATCCACTGTGTGACCGTAAAGGTCATGGCCTCGGTAATAAATACTGCCAGCAACTCGAGCACTCGGCACTAAATCATTCGTTCGATTCAAGCAACGAAGCACCGTTGACTTCCCACAGCCAG
The DNA here is from genome assembly GCA_947486505.1 of Actinomycetota bacterium. The sequence continues at coordinate 1,106 of CANKTT010000087.1, forward strand.
AAGGGCCGATGAAGGCGGTGATTTGGTTGGCGCCAACATCGAGTGAAACATCCCGAACCGCATGGAAGTCACCGTAAAAGACGTTCAGGTTACGGAGTTCCATAATTGGCTGCATTATATCGCCTCTGGTTGATTCCCCCAAGTGTATTCCCCGGCTTAGTCCCTGTGAATCTGTTGTCATGATTATCTCCTACCAGCGCTTCGCGAACTTGTTTCGAATAAAGATTGCAAGGCCGTTCATGCTCAAAAGTATGACGAGTAGCAGCATGCTTGTAGCAGCAGCTATTTGCTTAAACTCTTCTTGAGCGGCACTGGTCCAACTGAAAATTTGGATCGGCATTGTGGTGAAGCCCGCTAACAAGCCATTTGGATCATAGGTAATAAAAACCAAGGCTCCCAACAATAGAAGTGGCGCCGCTTCACCGATAGCCCGCGAAACCGCCAAGATTGTTCCTGTTGCTATACCTGGAACTGCAGCTGGCAGGGTTTGCTTGATGACAGTCTGAACTTCAGTTGCACCGAGAGCTAGCGACCCGTCACGAATTTCTTGCGGTACGGAACGCAATGCTTCCCGAGTTGTCAAGATAACCACAGGCAAAATCAATAAGGCGAGTGCGAGCGCTCCACCAATAACTACATTCTTATTCTTAAGACCTAACAGGGTCAGGATTCCGAGAGTCAACATTCCGTAGAGAATTGCTGGAACAGCGGCCAAGTTCTGAATGTTTAGCTCAATTACTTTGTTGTACCACTTTGAGCGATCGGCAAATTCTTCAAGGTAAACGGCAGCGGCTATTCCTATCGGAATTGCCATTAACGCTGTCATGATTACAACAAAGAGGGATCCAAGGATCGCAGCGCGGGCACCTGCATCCGCCGGTGTTGTGTTGTTGTAGTTGGTGAATAAGCGCATGTCATAACGGCCCCAGCCGTTTATCGCAGTGGTCACTAACAAAATAGTTAGAAACAGGAAAGCGACAAACAAACTCAGCCAAAGTACACCTAAAAAAACTATTGATTTAAAGTTACGTTCGTGATTCTTGCCCTCAATGGACCAATTCGTTTTAACACTCACTAGTAGGCCTCCCGAAATCGACGGACCAGGCGAATGCTAATGAAATTAATGATTAAAGTCATTGTGAATAGCAGCAAGCCAACTGCGAATAGAGTGTTGTACTGCAACGAACCAACGCGTGAGTCTCCAAGTGCAGCGCTAGCAATAAAACCGGTCATGGTTTGAGCGCCCTCGAGTGGATTACTCGAAATGTTAGGTTTATTGCCAGCTGCTAGTGCCACAATCATGGTTTCGCCGACTGCTCGCGAAATGCCAAGAACTACGGCTGCCGCAATGCCTGAAAATGCTGCCGGGAAAACTACTCGCAAAGTTGTTTGCATTTTGTTAGCACCGAGTGCAAATGATCCTTGTCGCATTGCTAGTGGTACGGCAGATAGCGCATCTTCAGATAGCGAGGCAATAGTTGGAATTATCATGACTCCCATTACTAATCCAGCTGATAAAACGCTGAATGTTCCGACAGTAAGTCCTATCCAGTCCTTTAGGACTACCCGAGTTACAAACTCAATTGCAAAGAATCCATAAACTACCGTGGGAATTCCTGCCAATAACTCGACAGCTGGCTTTAGGCGGCGACGCGCCTTTTCACTTGCATACTCAGACAAGTACATTGCCGAACCAAGTCCAAATGGAACAGCCACTAGGAGAGCAATGCCGGTTGTCCACAGCGTTCCGACAAGAAGTGGAACCACGCCGAAGCTGGCCGGCTTAAATCTTGGCGCCCACCGAGTCCCAGTTAAGAAATCCATTACTGGAACTTGACGGAAAAATTCAATTGCCGGGACCAGAAGTGACCAGACGATGCCTAGGGTAATCAAAACTGAAAACGCAGAAGCACTGAATAGTGTGCCTCGAATAACTTGCTCGCCAATTCGTGGCGAAGAGCGGCGAAGCGAAAAATCTGCCACGCTCATCGACCTTCTTGGCTCACTCATCACAGAGAATTCTGTGCTTCCTTTTGGGCCGTTTGGCACCTGAATTTTGGTGACTTGAAGTAATTCTGGCCCGACAGAAGTTTGCCACCGGGCCAGAATTAACCATTATTTACTTAAGGCCGGCAACTGCTGTTTTGGCAGTTGTAACTTGCTCCGCACTCAATGGCACGAATAGTGCCTTGGTTGTAATTGCTTCATCATTTGCTACGAAGAATTCAGCAAAGGCTAGGACCTCAGCACGAGCTGCAGCTGCGTTGCTTACGTAAATAAACAATGGACGGGAAAGTGGAGCATAGGTTCCAGCCTGAGCAGTTTCGATTGATGGAGCAACGCAACCTGCGCCACCATCGACTTCAACAGCGGTTAGCTTGTCCATGTTTTCTTCGAAGTAGGAAAGTCCGAAGTAACCAAGTGCACCCTTTGCGCCTTCAACACCCTGAACTGTTACGTTGTCATCTTCAGTTGGGTTGTAGTCAGTACGGGAAGCACCTTCTTCGCCATTGATTGCCTTAGTGAAGTAGTCAAAGGTTCCAGAGTCAGTGCCTGCGCCATAAAGATCTAGCGGCACATCTGGGAAGCCTGCACGAATTTGAGACCATGAAGTGACAGTTCCTTCTGCGGCTGGTTCCCACATCTTCTTCAATTCGTCGATAGTTAGGCAGGTAGCCCAATCATTTTCTTTGTTAACAACGATTGTCAATGCATCATTGGCAACAACAATTTCAGTAAATTCAATTCCTGCTGCTGCACATTCGGCTGCTTCTTCATCCTTTATTGGACGAGAAGCATTTGAGATGTCCGTTTCGCCAGCACAGAACTTCTTGAAGCCACCACCAGTTCCGGAAGTACCGACAGAGACGTTGACGCTTGCATTTTCTGCCTTAAATAATTCACCAGCTGCTGCTGAAAGTGGAGCAACAGTTGATGATCCATCGATACGAATTTCAGATGCAGATAGAGCTGGTGCCGATGTAGCGGGTGTACCTTCGGCATCTGTATTTGTGCCACCACAGGCGGATAGAACTAGCGAAATCGGGATCACCAGTTTGGTTAATTTAAGGTTAAATTGAAGCATATAAATAGTCCCTTTCGTAGGAGAAAGTCTCTCTAAATTTAATGTATTCACACTAGGAAAACTAAAGGTGTCCATTAGGTGTACAGATGATGAACAGTCCTACCGGTTTTCAGAACTGGCTTAGATAGTTTTTCCTTGATAAATAACAGTAATTTGACTGCTAGGGTCTAAATCAGGTCGAAATTTTCAAATACACCCCCCTTTGAGAAAGCTAAGATTTCAGGTTTCCTAACTAATGTCTAAACACAAAAAAGCTCACGAGAAAAATGCCAAACTCGGATATTCCCTTTACTTGGTGGCAGCAACCTGTTGGGCCCTGAATGGCACGGTCTCCAAAGTAGTTCTCCTAGAAGTTGGTGATCCCTTGCGGGTGTCACAATTTCGCGGAACTGGTACTGCAATCATTCTTATAATTTTTGTAGCGCTAACCAATCGGAAAGCATTTCGAATAAAACCAAAAGAAGCACTGCTGTTAGCTGGTTACGGAATTATTGGCGTTGCTATGTGCCAATGGTTTTATTTTGAATCTATTTCTCTAATGCCAATTACCATCAGCTTGCTAATTGAATTTATGGCACCCATCTTTGTCGTACTTTATGCTCGCTTTGTGATGCATGTGTCAGTAAAGAACACAGTTTGGTTGGGACTTGCGCTTGCAGTTGCTGGCTTGGCTTTGGTTGCACAAGTCTGGGATGGCTTTACGCTAGACAAAATTGGCGTACTTTTTGCACTGGCTTCGATGACGACTTTGGTGTTTATGTATTTACTTGGCGATAAAGCCAGTCAAGGTCGCGACCCAATGTCACTACTTATGTGGGCGTTTATTTTCGCCTCGATCTTCTTTGCGATACTTCGTCCGTGGGGTAGCTTCCCTTGGGATTCACTGAACGCACAAGTGACGCCATTTGAAGGAAGCACAAACGTTTACCCAATTTGGCCATTCTTTGCATTTATGGTTCTCGTTGGGACTTTGATGCCATACATATTGGTTATCAATTCAATCAGGCATATCGGCGGCTCTGGTGCCAGCATCATGGGAATGACCGAACCACCGATAGCTGCAATTGCTGCCTGGGTCGTGCTTGGCGAAAAATTTGTTCCAGTCCAGATGTTGGGTGGCGCAATCATGTTGGTGGGAATTGTGGTGGCACAGCGCGCCCGTGAGCAGGCTGCGCACGAACCTCTACCGGAATACGAACCAGTCACCTAAACTTGCTGATATGGCAGGCTCTCTAAGTCAGGTTCTAACCTCGTTAGTGTCAACAATTACTGACCCAGAGGTTATATCTTCCTATACATCTGATTGGACTGGACGATTCACGGGTCATGCAGATGTGATTATCAGGCCCGAATCCACCGAGCAAGTTGTAGCGAGTGTTCGCGCTTGTACTTCGGCTGGGGCAAAAATTCAGATCCAAGGCGGCAATACTGGATTAGTTGGCGGCTCAGTACCACCTACGAAATCAGATAGCGAAGTATGCCTATTGTCGACGAAGTCCTTAACTGCCATTCTCGACTTTGATGAAATCTCTGGACATATTACGGTCGGTGCTGGTACCACGCTTGGTCAAGTTCAAGAACTAGTTCGCACAAATGGGTGGGATTTTGCCGTTGATTTAGCAGCGCGTGATAGCGCCACCATCGGTGGCTTAGTGGCTACAAATGCTGGTGGTATTCGCGTTTGTGCGTTTGGTATGACAAGGCGCAGTGTTGTTGGAATTGAAATGGTTCTAGCCGACGGTCAAGTTTTATCAAATCTATCCAGTCCGCTTAAAGACAACACTGGATATGCCGTTGCAGATATAGCAATTGGAGCTGAAGGAACTTTAGGAATCATCACTGCTGTAAAACTTAAACTTATTCGTCCAGTTGCCGAAACTGCTTTGTACTTGATTCCAGCGCAATCTCTGAATGACGCACTGGAAATGCTAACTAACGTGCAAGGCTCTGGACATCAA
>CANKTT010000088.1 GCA_947486505.1 Actinomycetota bacterium
GAGCTTGGTGTTGCACGAGGCTCGCAAATTCAGCTGGTGCAGTCGCTTTTGACACTGCTTTGGTCAGCATTACTACTTGGCGAAGTGGTTACTGGTCAAACGCTTATAGCAGCCAGCGTTGTTTTGGTGTGTGTGGCAATTACCCAAAGAGTGCGACTAGCCAGCAGGGTAGAAGTTAACTGATCCTCTGACCCAAACAGTCACTGGCATTCCGACTTCAGGAGATATTGGACCTGAGGTTCGAGCCTTAACGGATCCCGCCGCGGTTTTAACTTCTACTAAAGCGTCATGACCAAAGAATTGTCGTCCAATAACAGTAGCTAAACCCTTTGGATCAGGCTGCAAATATAAATTCTCGGGACGGATTGCAACTTGCCCTTTTGTGCCTTCTGGTTGAGCAACATTTGGAATTAGATCGCCAAGTTCAGTGCTAACTTTTCCGGATATGACAACGCCAGGAATAACTACTGCATCACCTAAGAATTTAGCAAGCGCTACATCAACTGGTTGCGAGTAAATGGACCTTGGACTACCAATCTGAGCCACAGTTCCATCTCGCAAAATCGCAACTTGATCCGCGATGGATAGCGCTTCCTCTTGATCATGAGTTACCAGAATCGCGGTCGCATTGGCTGCCCGAAGAATTGCCCTAACATCTTCCCGAAGCTTTGATCGCAATTGTGCATCTAGTGCAGCAAATGGTTCATCAAGCAATATGACATCTGGGTTCGGCGCTAAGGCTCGAGCTATAGCTACTCGTTGGCGCTGTCCACCCGAGAGTGTGTCTGGTAGCGAATCTCTCTGGTCACCCATTCCAATTAGTTCAACAAGTTCTGAAACTTTGGCATCTCTTGCCCCAGTCTTCAAGTGTGAAAGGCCATAAGCAATGTTCTTCGCAACAGTTAAATGCGGGAAGAGGGCAGAATCCTGAGGCACGAATCCAACATTGCGCTTTTCCGGAGGAAGTGACAAAGCTTCGGAAGAAACCTCTCGGCCATTCATGGTGATCGTGCCAGAATCTACCGAATCAAACCCAGCTATCAGGCGCAGCAAAGTGGTCTTGCCACCACCAGAGGCACCCAAAATTGTTAAGAGTGAACCGTCTTTGACTGAGAATGAAACATCGTGAAGCACCGATACGTTTCCAAAAGACTTTGAGACATTAGTGAGCCGCACTTTTTCTGACATTTATCGCACCCCCACTTCCACTAATCTCAATAGATTCCTCTGTAACTAGGTTACTTCGGTTCTGCGTAGTGCGGATTTCACGATTAACGAAGAGGGCAGGAATGCCCGCGACCAGGACTAAGAGCAAAGCATACGGGGCAGCAGCGCTAAATGCGCCTACTGAAGTGGCCGACCATAACCGTGTGGCCAGTGTCTCAATCCCAGTTGGGCGAAGAATTAGAGTTGCGGGCAATTCCTTGATTACCGTGAGGGCAACAAACGCGGTAGCGCTTAAGATTCCAGGAGCCGCGGCTGGAATAACAACGCGTCTGAGCGTTTGAAATTGCGTACTTCCTAGGGTCCGCGAAACTTCTTCAATTCCAGTTGGCACTTGCGAAATTGGCACCTTTAATACTGCAACGGCATTAGGTAAAAACAAGGCAAGGTAGGCGAGTAGTACTAAAGCACTGGTTTGGTAAAGACGCGGGACTGATTGGTTGACTAAGAAGACAAAGGAAAGTGCAACTACCACCCCGGGAAGCGCATGCGTAATCAGAATTGTTTTCTCAACTTTGATCGAATATTTACTTTGGTATCTAACTACCAAGATCGCTACCGCTAGACCAACGAATGCAACAAGGAATCCACCGGTAAGTCCGTAGCTAATTGTGTTAACGAAGGCTCGAGAGATTTCACTCAAGTTTGATTTGGATTGCCCAATTACGGTCCAGTAAAAGATGCTAACAATTGGTACGAGCACACCAATTACAAACCACGAAAAAAGCAAAACTTGCGCTCCGCTTTGCCATTTACCGAGTTTAGTTTGCATTGCTCGATATTGACCCGATGACCGAACGGTTGTTAATGAGCTAGATCTACTCTCAATGCGAATCAGAACTATGGTTAGGGCAATAAGGATAATGGCCAGAGCGGCCGCGGTGTTGCGATCAAAACTGGCTCGGTAAGCGTTGTAGATAGCTCGAGTGAACGTATCGAATCGCATAAGAGAAACGGCACCGAAATCACTCAGGGTATAAAGAGCCACAAGCAGACCAGAGCCGAACACTGCATTACGAATGGCGGGCCAGGTAATAGTTCTGGCAACACTTAATTGGCTTCGTCCAAGCGTGCGGGCAACTTCCTCGCCGGCACCACTGTGTCGATTAAAAGCTGCCGAGACAGCTAAAAAAACATACGGCGTGGTGCTGATACTGAGAACTAACCAGGATCCAAAGAATCCAGAGATTCCCGATGAAACTGAAAGCCAGGCGTATGCCAACACGTAGGAAGGCATTGCCAACGGAAGGATTGCAACAACTTGAAAGAACCTGCGGAAAGCTAAATCTGATCGAAAACTCAACCAGGCCTGAGCAGTTCCGATGGACATCGCAGTTACGCAGACCGCAAGAGTTAGAGACAGCGAGTTGTAAATCAGTTCCAGGGTTCGTGCGCGCACTAAATTATCAACTAGTTCGCTGACTCCAATTTGGGCCGAGCGCAACAGGATGTAGAAGAGTGGCAAGACTGAAACAAAAACGCCAAATGCCACCACTAATAAAATCTGTAGTGGTGGCCTCTGGTTTGATCTGGATGTCAGATTAGACCTGCTTGGGAAAGTAACTCAAGGGTCTGTTCGAGTGTTGCCAGATCTGACAAATCGATTTCTGGACTGTTGATCTCACTTAGCTTTGGCAAAGTTGGATCGGGAGAGACATCAGAAGTTAAGGAATACTCAAAAGTCTTTTCTAGAAAATATTTTTGTGCTGTTTCACCCAGCAACCACGAAGCGAAAACTAAAGCGTCGGGATTTTCTGTAAGCAGTGAAACTCCGGAAACGTTAACCAAGTTGCCTGCATCGCCATCGGAGAACCAAGTCATTTTAGAATTCATGTTTTCAGGACCGATCTCTGCTGCTTTTTCAAACCAGTAGTAATGATTCAGTAATCCGGCTGCGACATCGCCGCTTTCAACAGCATCTAGTATCTGACCGTTCTTTTCGTAGAGAACTGCATTATCTTTCATTGCGGACAGAAATGCTGCAGTCTTTTCGTCACCTTCGGTTACTCGCATCCCAGTTACGAATGATTGGAATGATGCATTTGTTGGCGCAATCGCAATGCGACCCTTCCAGCCTGGATCGGCAAGATCAAAAACTGACTTTGGTAAATCCGTTACTTGATCAGGGTTGTATGCCAGAACTCTGGCACGACCCGATACTCCAACCCACGAGCCATCTTGGGCGCGGTATTTCGTAGGCACCAAATCCAACACTTCTTGGGGAAGTGTAAAAGTTTTGCCCTGGCCACTGACAGCGCCTAGAGCGCCTGCATCTTGGGAAAGGAAAACATCAGCCTTGGTGTTATCGCCCTCTTCAAGAATCGTTGCTGCCATTTCGGATGAGTCGCCATAGCGAACATTTACCGTGATGCCAGTCTCGGCAGTAAACACGTCGAGAAGTGGTGAGATCAGATCTTCAGAACGACCGGAATACAGGGTTATTGCACCTTGTTCATCAATAGAACTACTTGTTGAGTCCGGGGTGGCGGCAGTTTCGCTAGCGCAAGCTGATAGTAGAACGGAGAAACTAAGCGTTAAGGCAGTTACAAACTTTCGGGAAAACATTGAACTCCAATTTAGGTGAATTATGCAACCAAAAGGTTGCGTAATTATTTATGCAACTAAAAGGTAGCCAAAATCATATGTACTGTCAAATGCATAACTTGGTGGCAAAGTAAGCATCTAAATCGCCCCCCGATAGCCTTATCTGCGTGGTGCAGATTTCATTCCGAAGCGATGTGACTGTCGAGCTGGTAAAGCATTCGGCAGGTGATGCGGACGTGCTTTGGGCCGCCAGAGTTTCAACAAAGGGCGATCAGTCCGCAGTTGATGTAAATGCGGATTCAGCTGCTTCTGCGGGTTTGATTAATTACCTAATGCGCGACCGCCATGGCAGCCCATTTGAGCACTCGGTGTTTACTTTCTTCGTGCAAGCTCCAATTTTTATGTGGCGCGAACATTTTCGCCATCGGATGGCAAGTTACAACGAAGAATCTGGTCGATACAAAGTTTTAGAACCGATTTTTTACACACCAAGCCCGGAGCGGAAACTGATACAGGTTGGGAAAGCTGGCGCTTATGAATTTGTTGATGGTACGCCGGAGCAATTTGACATTGTCACTTCAGAAACTAAAAAGGCATGCGAAGTTGCGTATGCATCGTATGAAGCAATGCTTGAAGCCGGCGTCGCACGCGAAGTTGCACGCATCGTCTTGCCGGTCACGATTTACAGTTCGGCATACGTGACTATGAATGCGCGTGCCATGATGAATTTCTTGAGTTTGCGTCGTAAAGCAGAAGGATCACACTTTCCGTCGTTCCCACAGCGCGAAATTGAAATGGTTGCAGAAAAGTACGAATTAGAGTTCGAGCGAATCATGCCGCTTACCCACGCATCTTTTGTGGCTAATGGTCGAGTCGCTCCATAGTGAATTTTGAAAGTGAATAGGTGAGACCATGAAAGCTGAATCCGCATTTGGCACGGTTTTGACCGCCATGGTCACGCCATTTACTGCTGATGGAACCAAGATTGATTTCGACGCTGCAGCAACACTGGCAAACGATCTTGTCGATCTTGGAAACAACGGACTGGTTGTTAACGGAACAACTGGGGAATCACCAACAACAGACGAACATGAGAAACTCGAATTACTAAAAGTTGTAATTGAGGCGGTAGGCAGTCGAGCGAAAGTTGTTGCCGGCGCTGGTTCTAATGACACCGCACATTCAATCTTGTTGGCAAAGGATGCCCAAAAAGCTGGAGCACACGGTTTGCTTGTTGTTACGCCTTATTACAACAAGCCACCACAAGCGGGGATTTATGCGCACATGGTTGCGGTTGCCGATTCAACTGATTTACCCGTGATGATTTATGACATACCTGGCCGTGCCGGAGTTGCAATCAATAACGAAACTATGTTGCAGCTGGCCCAGCACTCAAAAATTATTGCTAACAAGGACGCCAAAGGTGATCTTTGGGCAGCTTCCCAAATTATGGCGCAATCTGATCTTGCTTATTACTCTGGTGACGATCCGTTAAATCTTGCGCTCTTAGCAATTGGCGCAGTTGGTGTTGTGAGTGTTACCGGGCACATAGTTGCAGATCGGCACAAGTTGATGGTCGAAGCAATGCAAAACAATGACGTTAATGCCGCTCGGGAAATCAATCGATCGTTAGTTCCAATCACTGAAGGAATAATGACTAAGGCTGGTGGGGCAATTATGGTGAAGGCCGCCCTAGACGCACTTGGTCGAGCTGGAGGCGGATCTTTGCGCTTGCCTTTGGTTCCAGCTACTGACGAACAAAGGCGTGTACTTCGTGAAGACCTAGTTAAGGGTGGCTTCACTCTGTGACATTCTCACAAATCGATTTACCAACTCCGCCACCATTAGCAGATGATGTCTTTCGGGTCGTAGCGCTAGGCGGACTCGGCGACATCGGGCGAAACATGACCGTGCTGGAGTATCGCGGAAAACTTCTGATCGTCGACTGTGGTGTGTTGTTTCCAGAAGAAACTCAACCAGGTGTCGATTTAATCCTGCCGGATTTTGCCTACATTCAAGATCGCCTCGATGACGTAGCGGCGATTGTCTTGACGCATGGGCATGAAGATCACATCGGTGCGGTTCCTTACCTCTTAAGACACAAGCAAGACATCCCAATTGTTGGATCACAGTTAACCCTGGCTTTTGTCGAGAGCAAGCTAAAGGAACATCGAATTTCGGCATACACGCATGCTGTTAAAGAGGGAATGA
>CANKTT010000089.1 GCA_947486505.1 Actinomycetota bacterium
GCAATAGAAATGGCAGATGACGCCGGCATGAATGGCGTCGGAGTAGTCGTAACAGGTTCAGTTGTCACGGCCGCGGCTGCCAGAACAATTATGGGCAAGACCAATACCTAATGGAGTTGAGAAGCAAATGAAGGTAATGGGCAGTGCAATTCTGGTGTTTGAAGCGATTGTCTTAGGACTATCAATTCCCATATCAGTGGTTATTTACGACGTAGATAAGGCCTTAGCGCTTTGGAGCACGTTTCTGCTGATGGTGCTTTGTATCCTTGCTGTTGGTGGTGTTCGCCACGATAAGCGAGCAGCCATAACCACAGGAATCGTAGTCCAAGCGATCATTATCGGTGTTGGAATCTTCGTTCGACCGCTACTTTTCCCAGGAGTTTTATTCCTATTAATTTGGGGTTTGGCCTATGTGATGAATAACAAAGTTGACGAGGCAAAGGCAGCCCGAGAAACCCTTTAAGATTGAGAACATGTCTGAACGCACCCTTGTCCTTGTAAAGCCAGATGGCGTCGAACGCGGCCTTATTGGCGAAGTAATTTCGCGCATTGAACGCAAAGGCTTCAAAATCGTTGCCTTGGAAATGCGCACACTAGAGCGCTCAATTGCCGAGACTCACTACGCCGAGCACGTCGATAAGCCTTTCTTCAAAGACTTAGTTGATTTCATTAGCGGTGGGCCACTAGTTGCAGCCGTAATTGAAGGCAACGAAGCAATTGCTGCCTGGCGAACCATGATGGGTGCAACAAACCCAGTGAATGCTGCAATGGGAACCATCCGCGGTGACCTGGCAACTGAAACGCAACTAAATGTTTCTCACGGGTCTGATTCACTAGAGTCAGCTGCTCGCGAGATCGCACTATTTTTCCCAAAACTGTAAAGGGTTAAAGATGACGGTCCAGTCTGTATTTCCGGCACTGGAACAGTTATTGCCTCGGGTGCAAAAACCTGTTCAATACGTAGGTGGCGAACTCAACGCTGTAATCAAGCCATGGGAAGACACGACAGTTCGCTGGTGCCTAATGTACCCCGATGCATATGAAGTTGGAATTCCCAACCAAGGCGTTCAAATCTTGTATGAAGTTTTGAATGAACGTGCGGACACTTTGTGCGAACGCACCTATGCAGTTTGGCCTGACCTAGAAAAGCTCATGCGAGAAAATGGCGTCCCACAATTTACAGTTGATGCGCATCGACCAGTTGGAGAATTTGACGCACTTGGTGTTTCATTCGCTACTGAACTTGGCTACACCAACATGCTTACTGCAATTGATTTAGCAGGAGTTCCGTTACATGCATTCGATCGTGATGAGACACATCCACTCGTTATCGCCGGCGGACATGCTGCATTTAACCCTGAAGCTATCTCAATGTTTATCGATGGCGCCGTTCTTGGTGACGGCGAGCAAGCCGTTCTAGCAATTACGGACATCATCGCAGCGTTTAAATCCGAAGGAAGCCCCGGCGGACGCGATGAACTATTGATGCGCCTTGCAAAGTCTGGCGTGATGTATGTGCCAGCGTTTTATGACGTGGAATACATGGAAGATGGACGAATTCGTCGCGTCTCCCCAAATCGCCCAGGTGTGCCATGGCGGGTAGCAAAGCACACTGTTATGGATCTTGATGAATGGCCATATCCAAAGGCACCACTTGTTCCAATCGCTGAAAGTGTTCACGAGCGCATGAGCGTAGAAATTTTCCGTGGCTGTACTCGTGGCTGTCGATTCTGTCAGGCGGGCATGATTACTCGCCCGGTACGTGAACGTTCCATGACCACAATTGCTGACATGGTTGCAAATGGCCTTGAAAAGACAGGCTACGAAGAGATCGGCCTACTTTCACTCTCCAGCGCAGATCACTCTGAAATTGCTGAAATCGCAAAGGGATTAGCCGATCGGTATGAAGATACCCAGACATCGCTGTCACTTCCTAGCACTCGAGTTGATGCCTTCAACATTGATTTAGCAAATGAACTTTCTCGCAATGGTCGCCGTAGTGGATTAACTTTTGCTCCAGAAGGTGGCAGCGAACGCATACGTAAAGTCATCAACAAAATGGTTACTGAAGAAGATTTGATTCGTACCGTAACTGCTGCTTATGCATCCGGCTGGCGTCAGGTGAAGCTGTACTTTATGTGTGGCTTGCCAACCGAAGAAGATGAAGACGTATTACAGATTGCGCGCCTAGCGCATGAAGTTATCAAGGCAGGTCGCGAAGCTTCAGGGCGTAAAGATATCCGCTGCACTGTTTCAATTGGTGGATTTGTGCCTAAACCACACACGCCATTCCAATGGGCAGCGCAACTTGATCACGAAACGACAGACTCACGCCTTTACAAATTACGTGATGCAATTCGCCAAGATCGGGAATTTGGAAAGTCAATTGGCGTTCGTTACCACGATGGCAAGCCGGGCGTAGTTGAAGGATTGCTATCTCGTGGCGACCGTCGCGTTGGAAAAGTTATTGAACAAGTTTGGCGAGATGGCCAGCGCTTTGATGGCTGGAGCGAACACTTTTCATATGACAAATGGATGGCAGCCGCAGAAATCGCATTTGCCGATGAAGCAGTTGACGTTAACTGGTACACCATCAGAGAACGCGAATTATCCGAAGTCCTCGCATGGGATCATTTGGATTCAGGTCTGGATAAAGAATGGCTCTGGGACGATTGGCAAGATGCGTTATCTGAAGTTGAAGTCGATGACTGCCGATGGGTTCCGTGTTTTGATTGTGGAGTTTGCGATCACATGGGAACTGAAATCCAAGTTGGTCCAACTAATGCAGTAATGCTTCCGATGCCAGTAATCCCATCACGCGTAGTTGCAAACAGTGGCACGTGATCGTGACCCTGGTCGCGAGATAATTCCGGCTGTTCAAAAGTTAAGAATTCAACACGCGAAACGGGATCGACTTCGCTTCACATCACATCGAGATTTCCAACGAGCTTTCGAGCGTGCTTTAAAGCGCGCTGGTGTTCCAATGGCATACAGCGCAGGATTTTCGCCGCATCCAAAAATTTCTTATGCCAACGCGGCCCCAACAGGTGTAGCAAGTGAAGCTGAGTACGTTGAAATCGGAGTTGTACAGGTTGTAGATCCTGAAAAGCTGCTTGCTGTTTTGGACGAAGTTTTACCGCCAGGCCTTGACATTTTGGCGGTCGTGGAAGCACGAACTCCAGATTTCGTCGCCCGCCTCGAAGCCAGTCACTGGCGAATCGAGCTTCCTGGCACGGCTGCGGAGACCCTTGAGCAGGCTTTGGAGACCTTTATGTCCAATTCTGAAGTACTCGTGGATCGCATGACCAAGTCCGGAATTAGAACCTTTGACGCCAGAACCGCGGTAATTCGGGCAAATGTGGAGTTGGGCGCTGACTGTGCCATACTTCAAGTAGTCGTTCGGCATGGCGTGCCAGCTGTTCGACCAGACGATGTTCTGGCAGCTCTGAAAAAAGTTGCGGACTTCGCCCAGGAGATCCCACCTCGGGTAACTCGACTGGCGCAAGGTCCTTTGCTTGAAGATGGTTGGTCCGTGGGTGATCCTTTCACCTTGGATCGTGAAGCCACACAAGCTTGAGCCCTACATCGTCACTACATAGGCTTATGCGCCCCAGGGCGTGAGTGAACGCAAGATCAGTGTTTCGGCATTGTTTTTGTGCGATAGGAGACGACTTTCATGTCGGATAACGATTTAACACCAGAAGCAAAACCACGCCGACGTGCCGCTGGCCGTCCAGCTGGACCTCCAGTAGATGCTCCAACAGCTAAGCCAGATAGCGACAGTAAGTCGGAAAAGGCTCCAGCTAAGGCTGCAGCGAAAAAGAAGGCACCAGCAGTCAAGAAGGCACCTGTAGCTGTTCCGGTTTTCCAATCTGCGCCAGTAGTTGCTGTACCAGCCAAGAAAAAAGCTGCTGCTAAGTCGGACAGTACCGAAGAGGTTCTTTCAGTTGCGAAGAAAGGCCAGGCTAAAAAGGCACCGGCAAAAAAGGTTTCAGTATCTGAATCTGCAGATACGTCCGACTCAACACCAAGTGAGAGTACAGAAGCTGGTGAAGAGCGCAGCGGTAACAATCGAAATCGTAATCGCAACCGTCGCGGTGGCAAAAATAAGAATCGTGCCAGGGCAATCAATGGTGTCGAAAGTTCCGATCAAGAAGATGTAACAACAGACGGCAACGACGAGGATTCAACTGATTCAACTGAGTCATCCGATGCGGCAACTGCCCGCAAGCGCAGTCGTAAGCGTACGCGCGATGGTTCAGACAACGAATCTGGCTCAACTCGACTAGATGCAAAGCGTAATCGTCGTCGTGATGGCCGAGACGCAGGACGTCGACGCGCACCAATCTTGACTGAGTCTGAGTTTCTTGCTCGTCGGGAAAATGTAGAGCGGGTAATGGTTGTGCGCCAACAAGGTTCTCGCACTCAAATCGCAGTTCTTGAAGACGGAATTGTTGTTGAGCATTACATCAATCAATCAAGCAGTGGCTCATTAGTTGGCAACGTCTACCTGGGACGCGTACAAAACGTATTGCCAGGTATGGAAGCCGCCTTCGTTGACATCGGCAAGGGACGCAATGCGGTTCTCTATGCTGGTGAAGTTAACTGGGACGCAGCCGGTCTAGATGGTCAGCCAAAGAAAATAGAAACTGCGCTTAAGTCCGGCGATCCAGTCTTAGTTCAGGTCACTAAAGATCCAGTTGGACAAAAGGGCGCCCGACTAACCAGTCAAATTTCTTTGCCTGGTCGTTTCTTGGTTTATGTTCCAAACAATCCAATGACTGGAATCTCGCGCAAACTTCCAGACCGTGAGCGTTCCCGTCTAAAAACAATTTTGAAGGCAGTCGTTCCGGAAGATGCTGGTGTAATTGTTCGCACGGCATCAGAAGGATCAACTGAAGAAGAACTAGGCCGTGACGTCGCTAGATTGGCTGCGCAGTGGACTGACATTGAAGCGAAATCCAAAACTGCTTCGCCTCCAACAATGCTTTACGGCGAACCAGATATTTCAATCAAGGTTGTTCGCGACATTTTTAATGAAGATGTAAAGAAGCTAATTGTTTCAGGAGCCGACGCTTGGGAAACGGTTGAACAATACGTAAGTTATGTTGCGCCAGATCTAGCTGACCGCCTTGAAAAGTATGTTGGCACAACTGATGTGTTCACCGAGTACCGGATTGATGAACAAATTGCCAAGGCTCTTGATCGCAAGGTTTACTTGCCTTCCGGTGGTTCATTAGTAATCGACCGCACTGAGGCAATGACCGTTGTTGACGTTAACACTGGCAAGTTCATTGGTCAGGGTGGAAACCTTGAACAAACCGTTACCAAGAACAACATGGAAGCTGCTGAAGAAATTGTTCGCCAGCTAAGACTTCGTGACATCGGTGGCATCATCGTTATCGACTTCATCGACATGGTCCTAGAAAGCAACCGCGATCAAGTGATTCGTCGCCTGATCGAATGCCTAGGCCGAGATCGCACCAAGCATCAAGTTGCAGAAGTTACCTCCCTTGGATTGGTTCAAATGACCCGAAAGCGCATTGGCGCTGGGCTACTTGAGGTGTTCAGCGAGTCTTGCGATCACTGCCAAGGCCGTGGTGCAGTTGTAAATATGGATGGCCATGACACTTCGAAAACCCCTAAAAACAAGGGTAAAAAGGGTAATCACGACCACTCTCAAGACAATTCCACAGATTCAAACCCAGATTCAACCCCCGAAGAGCAAGTCTCGGTTTGACCCTAAGGCCCTTAAGTCCGTAACCTTATGAGGCTTAAGACTTAGGGTTTTCACCCGAAACAAGCATTAGTTCAAGGAGATACCTCGTGTACGCGATCGTTCGTGCTGGTGGCCGCCAGGAGAAAGTTGCCGTTGGCGACCTAATTAGCCTTGACCGCGTTCA
>CANKTT010000090.1 GCA_947486505.1 Actinomycetota bacterium
CCTTGATCGCAGCAATCAGCGCATCTTTATCTGCCTCTGGCCCGATAACAATCGTTGGATCACCAGAACCGGCTGGGAAATGCTCAGATAGTTTCTCTAAACCAACTACCGAATCAGGATTACCAGTAAAGGCATCAGAAGTTGCTAGCCCACCGGTTTTTAGTTGCGTCGCAAACGACATCGCAATTACTAAAAATAGACCTGTAACAATCCAGGTTTGCCGTGGCTTCCTTCCCACTAAACCAGCGACTTTAGACCACAGTCCGGAAAGTTGTTCGTCCACATCGTCATGCATTGGACGCTTAGGCCAAAATATCCATCGCCCTGCAAGCACAAGAATCGCTGGAAGCATGGACAGCATCACAAACTGGGCGGCGAGCACACCAATTGCTGCAACTGGACCAAGTGAACGGACAGACTTTAGATCAGATAAACCAAGTACTAATAGTCCAGAGATTACAGTTAAGCCAGAGGCTGCAATCGGTTCTACAACGCCCTTCCATGCCACCACCATCGCATCAAAGCGACTTTCGTAGTGATGCAACTCTTCCCGGTAACGAGCGATCAACAAGAGCGCGTAATCCGTCGCTGCTCCAATTACAAGCACCGAGAGAATTCCTTGCGATTGGCCGTCTAGATCTAGAATTCCTTCTTTTGCTAATAGATAAACAACACCGCCCGCAACCGAAAGCGCAATCACGGAACAAAACAGCGGAATTATCCAAAGTACCGGTGAGCGATAAACGACAATCAAAATCAGAGCAACAACGATCAAAGTTGTCCGCAACAGATCTGTATCGATAGACCCAAAGCTGTCGAATAGGTCTGCCAAGATTCCACCAATGCCAGTGACATGCGATTCGAATCCTGGAACTTCTGATGCCTGCGCTCTAATTGCTTTGACTACTTCTGGCAGCGCTGGTTTTTCGTTTTCTAACGGAGTTGCAAGGGCAGCATCATCCAGTGGAATTGACATCAATACTGCTTGACCATCTTCCGATGGAATCGGAATCAACTGAGCGCCTTCAGCTAAATAGTCCCCAACTGTGGCGTCAGTTCCTGGAACCGGTGCGGTTGCAACTGCAACTCCGAATTCACCCACTGCCGCAAGGCCAGCAGTATCTGCAGGTCCGGTGAAGATTACTAGCGCAGGAAGAATCGAAGTGTCTTGAGAGGTGAACTTTGTTGCTAACTCAGATGCCTTAGTTGACTCTGCGGAAGATGGTAAAAAGCCGGCATTGTCGTTTTGCTGAACGCTGGAAAGTTTTCCGAACAGCGGTCCGGCCACGCCAGAAATTGCGAACCAGGCAATGATTACTGCAATCGAGCCCCATAGAACTTTTCGGCCCTTCGGTGAGGACTTACTGGAGCGAGAGGTGGTTTTTTCGGACATTTAGGAAAAGCCTTTACAGATCGGTAAATTACCTCACCAGTCTAAGTGAGCCTTACTGACATTGCGCCCTTGGGTTATGCCCGATATCTTCACCTTACTAAGGACTTAGGCTAAAGACGTGCAACTAGTGGTGAAGCGGATTGGCCTGACGGAAAATCCAATCGATTATGAATTGGCTTGGGATATGCAACGAGAATTGCATCATGCGGTCGTTGCAAACACGCTCCCGGACACCGTTTTACTCCTACAGCACCCATCGGTTTACACAGCTGGTCGCAGAACTGAGCCATTTGAACGACCAACAGATGGCACTCCAGTTGTCGATGTTGATCGCGGTGGAAAGATAACTTGGCATGGCCCAGGGCAGTTGATTGGTTATCCAATTCTGCATTTGCCCTCTCCCATGGATGTGGTGTCACATGTGAGAAGACTTGAAGATGTTCTAATTGGAATTTGTAACGACTTTGGTTTAGAAACAGCGCGCATAAAAGGTCGAAGTGGAGTTTGGGTCTTGGACCCAATCGAAGATCGCAAAATTGCTGCCATCGGAATTCGAGTCGCCCAAGGTGTGACGATGCACGGATTCGCGCTCAATTGCAATAACGATTTAGCTTGGTTCGATCGAATTGTGCCGTGTGGAATTCGAGATGCTGGCGTCACAACCTTGTCCAAAGAATTGGGCCGGAACATTACGGTCGAAGAGGTTGCCGATCGCGCAGAGTTTCATCTACATCGAGTTTTCGATGCCATTGCAAGTGGACAATCACAAGACGTGCAAGTCAATGCCTAGATTTCTCGCGACCTTACTCAAGCTAATTGCGATCATTTTTGCACCGATTGCAGTGATGGGTCTTGTTATCTCAAGGCGCGCGATATCAGGTGACCAATATGCAGCAGTGCTTGAGCTTTTTGGTAACTCCTCTCGTCCTGGTGCAATTGAGATTTTCGGAGCAGACATTGAGACTGTGTCATTAGTCTTGGATTTCTTGGGAGCCTGGAGTTTACCGGCGCTAATAGCAATCGTTCTCCTAGGTGTGACTGCATTGGCTTTGAGTGATAACCGACGGAAATCAAGTCTGCATTTTTGCTTAGGACTATTCTTTTCGTTCGGGATTTGCGCAGTTTTTCTTACGCAAAGCCGCGAAGGTTTTTCAAACTTCGTTGGCTCAGAAATATCCGATTTGGCTGCAATCGTTATCGCTAGCTACCTATCTGAACTCAGCGCTGAATTGTTGAATCTATTTGGATTTATCGCACTGATTTTTGGTTTCCTGGCTATTGGTTTCTGGGTTTTGTTAAATCGACGCAAAAGCATGCCTACCAAGCCCTTGAACTAGACTGCATGTTGTGACTACGCCATACCTCGATCCGTCTGCAAGCAAAGAAGACGGTCCTAAATTGTTGCGGATCGAAGCGAGAAACTCGCTGATTCCAATTGAGCGTAAACCTGAGTGGATTAAGACCAAGCTAAAGACCGGACCCGAGTACACCCAGATTATGGACTTAGTTAAGTCCGAGGGTCTACACACAGTCTGCCAAGAAGCTGGTTGCCCAAACATTTTTGAATGTTGGGAAGATCGTGAAGCCACTTTTCTAATCGGTGGCGACCAATGCACCCGCAGATGTGACTTTTGTCAGATTGATACTGGAAAGCCCGCTGATTTTGATCGTGACGAACCTCGCCGCGTAGCCGAGTCGGTTAAAACTATGCAGTTGCGTTATGCAACGGTAACCGGTGTTGCCCGTGATGACCTGCCGGATGGTGGCGCTTGGCTTTATGCCGAAACAATTCGCCAAATTCATGAAGTGGTTCCTGGTTGTGGGGTCGAGATGTTGGCTCCTGACTTTGATGGCAAACCAGAGTTACTGAGAGAAGTGTTTGAGTCCAAGCCAGAAGTTTTTGCCCACAACATTGAAACTGTCCCCCGGATTTTTAAGCGAATCCGGCCTGGATTCAAATACGAAAAATCACTTGGGGTTATTACGGCAGCTCGAGAATTTGGACTTGTGACGAAAAGCAATTTGATTCTCGGCATGGGTGAAGAAATTTCTGAAGTCCATCAGGCACTTGCAGACCTGCACGCAGCCGGATGTGACCTCGTAACCATTACTCAATACCTACGCCCATCGTTACGTCACCATCCCGTGGATCGTTGGGTACGGCCAGAGGAGTTTGTCGCGCTGGCCAAGGTGGCTGAGGAGATTGGCTTCGCTGGAGTTCTCAGTGGGCCACTTGTGCGATCCTCTTATCGAGCGGGCAAGCTCTACAAGCAAGCCATTGCGGCCCGAAATTCAACCGACGCTTAAGGTAGATACATGTCACTAAAGTTGCAGGAACCGCCAAAACAGCGCTGGTATGTCCAGATCAAAGAGACCTATAAGTTCGCTTCAAATGAGATTTCATTTCTTGCCTTAAGACTTTTAGCTGTCTTCGCGGTCGTGTTTGGAATCATCTTCGCAATTGGAATCGCGCTAGACCTAAAGTTATTCCTGGGAATTCTGGCATTTGGCACAGCCTTACTAGCAACAACTTTCTTTTTTGGAAAAATTGCTGAAAAAGCCGCTTATTCTTCCATTGCTGGACAAGTCGGTGCCGCGGCGTCAGTTCTAAACGCGATTCGAGGTTCTTGGTTTGTTACGCCCGCGGTTGGCGTAGACAAGAACCAAAACATGGTTCATCGTGTCGTAGGACGTCCAGGAATCATCTTGGTGGGCGAAGGCAGTCGTCCTGGTGTACTTCTAGCCGAACAACGCAAAGCTCATGCTCGATACGCCCAAGGTGTGCCTATTCATGAAATCGTTGTCGATGATGTTGATGTGACAATCACTAACCTTCAAAAGACAGTTAAGAAGCTAGGCAAAGCACTTCGTCCAGCAGAAGTAACGCAAGTTAGAAACCGCCTGAAGGCACTTCCCCAAACTGCACTGCCAATTCCAAAGGGTCCACTTCCACAAAGCAGAAAGATGCCACGCAGATGAATGAAACTACAACCATGTTCACGGACTACTTTTCATCTTTTCCTATTTCTTACATTTTGGGAATTGTGTTAGTAGTTATCTTTATTGCCAAGAAGTTGATCAAGTGGGCAATTATTTTTGCCGTTCTGATGTTCTTTGTGTTGCCATATCTTGACGAGCAAGGTTACTTAGATCCGATAAAGGGAATCTTTAGTTAACTGCCCGATTTACCTAACAGCTCTGGCAACTTCACCAGCTGTTGCGATCCAAACGTCATCGTGAGATTTAACAAAAGTTAAGAATCGCTCCAGCATCGCAACCCGACTTGGTCGTCCAATGAACTGTGGGTGCATAGTCAGCATTGTCAGTCCTCCAAGACCGTGAATTCCCAAGAACTCTTCTCGCCAGATCTCTTCAACGTCGCGCGCCGATCTGATCGTGCGATTCCAGTCACTTCCTACGCTGAACCAAAAGTACGGCGCATCATCGAGCATCCATTGAACTGGTAACTCTACGATCCTGTGATTTTGGTGAACGTAGGGCTTAATGTCATCCATCATGCTTGACGAATACTCGAACCCATTTTGTGAGAGCAAATCGAATGTGTTTTGACTGACTTCCCAAGATGGTGATCTATAACCAGTTACTTGAACTCCAAATTGCTCTAGAGCTGCTTTACCTTTTAAGAGCTCTTCCAATTCCTCGCTCTTAGATAACTTCGTTGGAGAAGTGTGGGTGTAGCCATGATGACCAAGTTCATGTCCATGCGCAACAATCTCGCGTAATTGATCTGGGTAGCGCTCAGCAACGCGACCCGGTGTGAAAAACGTTGCCGGCAGCCCCAAGTGATCGAGGACATCTAGTACAAGACCCAAACCAACTTTTGCGCCATACGTACCCTGGGACAGCACGCCAGGGCGATTCACATTTTCTGGGTTTTCAGCTAGCCAAACTTCTTCGGCATCAAAATCAAAACTGATTACGAATGCAGATGTCTTACCTGCAGGAAGATCTAGTGAAGGCATGTCTCTATCTTGCCCGCTTTTCTTGTCTGAATTGTTATCTCGACCGCATGGTGAGCGTTCCAACAGCTTTATCGTGCAATCCTCGGCCATCACGGTCCCAAATCAGGGCCGGCACAACGAGGCAGAGCAGAGCAGTGCGGGTTAGCACCTTGAGGAAAGTGATTCGCGAAGGACTTACTGAAATTAGTTTGATTCCGGCGATCTTGTAACCAAAAGTTGCCCCAGTTGTGGCAGTCAACACGAGGACTTCGGCCGCAAAAATCCCTAAGGTGGCTGCAGCAAAACCTTCTGATCCATAAATCAAATCAGGGAAAACAAGATGAGTCACCAGGATCGCCGCGGTCCAATCCAAGGTGAGTGCAACTATCCGGCGACCCATTCGAGCCACGGAACCAATGCCCTGTTTAGGTAACCCAAAGCGCTGGCCCGGGTACCCAAAGTCCATGCCTTGATCCTCAAG
>CANKTT010000091.1 GCA_947486505.1 Actinomycetota bacterium
ATCAGTTACATTTCCAGCAGAAACTGGCGAAATATTTGCCAATACAGATAACTCGCGCAACTCGGCACCTTTCCATAAAAAGCCTTAAGAGAGGGTAACCCAGGAAATCAAGATTCGGCTATGGAATCGAGAAATGATACAGATGGCCATGTCAGTTATTGCTGATAAGGCCTACGTTGGCTACCGTAAGGATTGTGTCCGAACGCGATAGTTTTTATAAGTTCCTCAAAAAGGTTGCCATTGGCCCGGCGGTTGAAGTTGCTTTTCACCCATGGGATGAGGGGCTGGAAAACATCCCAGAGACTGGCTCAGCAATTCTGGCGAGTAACCACCTGTCTTTTTCTGATTCAATTTTTCTACCAATTGTGGTTCCGCGAAAAATCACTTTTTTAGCTAAGAGTGAATACTTCGAAGGTTCTGGCATCAGAGGCAAAGCAACTGCCGCGTTTTTCCGAGGTGCGGGTCAGGTGCCCGTTGATCGAACTGGCGGTAACGCAGGAACGGCCGCGATTAGTACCGGCGTGCGTTTACTCAAGGAGGGACATTTACTTGGTATCTACCCAGAAGGAACGCGTTCTCCTGATGGGCGGTTGTACCGAGGAAAAACAGGTGTTGCACGCATGGCGCTTGAAGCACAAGTGTCAGTTATCCCAGTTGCAATGATCAATACTGAAATGGTTCAACCAATTGGAAAGTCGCGCCCTAATTTTGGGGTTGAAGTGGGGATTCGAATCGGTGAGCCGCTTGACTTCTCTCGGTACTACGGCATGGAAGATGATCGATTCGTCTTACGTTCACTGACTGACGAAATCATGTATCGAATCATGGACTTATCTGGACAAGAATACGTAGATAAGTATGCGTCGCGGTCAAAGCGCACTACTGAGTAGTTAAGCAGGTAATAAAGTTAAGGCGAGAGATCAATTAATGGTTTGCCGCTAAACCTTTTGGTTGCGCGATGTCGCGCAACAATTCGTTAAACCAAAAAGTTTCGGTATTAAATGGCTTGGCACCGGCTACTCGTTCGAATTCGCAAGCCCGAATCACATTGTCACTGTCTTCGTCCTGACCAACTAACCCGCTAATTCCAGCAAGCGCAGACTGCACTGCAACAACAGCACACTCTTTGATAAGTTCTCTGTCTTTTGCATTTGCCGGAGCCGAACGTGAGTAGTAGCCACTCTTTTGAACTAGGACTTTTTCGGCGCCGATCATAGGAGCGAACTGATCAGCAAACCAGGCACCAGGGTTAATTTTGTCGATCTTCACATGGCCAAACGGATCCAAGGGAATTTCTTCACCACGATTTTTCATTTCCGCAACTATGGAATCGACCCCAGCACCTTCAGACAGAAAAATATTTACGTTTCCAACATCCTGCATAACGGTACTTAACCGATGAGCTTCGGCTTCCAGGTCGATTTCTAATTCTGGAACGTAGACGGCATGAACTTCACGATTTTGTCGGGCCACACCAAGCTCTGGGATCCAATTCATCTCATCAAGTAAATTGCGGTAGGCGACAGCAGTTGCGGCAGTTAGCCAGCCACAATGTCTACCCATAACTTCATGAACAATCAACATCTTGGGGTTAGAGCTATGTTCAGAAACTATGTTGCTGAAATGATGGGCGCCCTCATCTGCCGCGGTATAGGCGCCAAGCGATTGAGCGATCGGGTAAACATCGTTATCAATAGTTTTTGGCAAACCAACGACGCCAAGTCCGTAGTTATTCCTTGCTAAGAACGCTGCAAGGTCAGCAGCGGCAGTGTTTGTGTCATCCCCGCCAATTGTGTGGAGCACATCGACGCCGTCCGCAATCAATTGATCAGCTGCAACTTGCTGCGGGTCTTGGCCAGAAGCCACTAAGCCACGCTTAACGCAATCCCCAACATTGGTTAGTTTGACTCGTGAGTTGCCAATGGGGCTGCCGCCAAATGCTTGCAAAAGGTGGGCTTGACCGCGAATTGCCGGGGTAATAGCTATCGAATCTCCAAGAAGCAAACCGCGGTACCCATTGCGATATGCAATTATTTCCACCTCAGGCGCCACACGTGAGTATTCCTCAATAAGTGCACCAACTGCGGAAGATAAACATGGCGCCAGGCCACCTGCAGTAAGTAGTGCGACTTTTTTGATCGGCATATCGCAATTCTAGTCACGGCCTGGTTGCTAAACGGGATTTGCAGATTTAGTGAACCGCCGTAATCGCCACTAATCTAGGGGATATGAGTGAGATTTCGTGGCCCAATCTACCAGCAGCCCAGCAACCCGTTTGGCCATCAGCTGCGGCTTTAACGCAGGCTCAAGAAATTTTGGCTGGATTGCCACCGCTTGTTTTTGCGGGCGAGTGTGATGAACTTAAATCCAAACTTGCTGCTGCAGCCCACGGCGATGCTTTCGTTTTAATGGGAGGCGACTGCGCCGAAACTTTTGCGGCAAATACCGCTGATTCCATCCGCGCCAGATTGAAAACGGTGCTTCAGATGGCAATTGTTTTAACTTATGGTGCCTCGATGCCGGTGGTAAAGATTGGCCGGATTGCAGGCCAATATGGCAAGCCACGAAGCTCATCTGAGGAAGTTATTGATGGCGTGAGTTTGCCGTCGTATCGTGGCGATGCAGTTAACGGCTTAGATTTTACGCAAGAGTCTCGCCAGCCCGACCCAATGCGTCTAGTGCAGACTTACCACGCAAGTGCGGCTACTTTGAATTTAGTGCGCGCATTTACCCAAGGTGGATACGCAGATCTACGCCAAGTTCATTCCTGGAATCAAGATTTTGTGAGTGAATCAGCTCCAGGAAAGCGCTATGAAGAAATGGCCGAAGAGATTGATCGCGCGCTATCGTTCATGACTGCATGTGGTGCGGATCCAGAAGAGTTCAAGCGTGCAGATTTTTACGCCAGCCACGAAGCGCTGTTACTTGATTACGAAAAGCCATTAACCCGCGTTGATTCCCGAACTGGAAATCTATATGACGTGTCAGGTCACTTTGTTTGGGTGGGTGAAAGAACTCGCGAAATTGATGGGGCACACATTGATTTTGTGTCTAAGATCAAGAATCCAATTGGGGTAAAGATTGGCCCCAAGACAACAGAATCTGACATTTTGGGACTTCTAGAGAAGTTGAATCCGGAAAAGATTCCGGGTCGGCTCATGTTCATTACTCGAATGGGTGCAGGAAACATCAGGGAAGTGCTGCCAAAGCTGGTCGCTTCAGTTCAAAAAACTGATTACCCAGTGTTATGGGTATGCGATCCAATGCATGGAAATACCAAAGAAGCAGCATCTGGACACAAGACTCGCTTGCTCGATGACGTGATTGATGAGGTGCGTGGCTTCTTCGAAGTACACAAGGCGTCGGGAACGCATCCTGGTGGAATACATATTGAACTAACTGGTGATGATGTAACTGAATGCCTCGGAGGGATTGGGGGCGTTAGCGAAACTGATTTACCGTTCAGGTATGAAACCGCTTGCGATCCCCGACTCAATAGGATCCAAAGCTTAGACCTGGCGTTTCAGGTAGCAGATATGTTGCGGGCGCGAAATTAGTTTCTGTTAAACAATCTCGATAGTAATTACAGATCCTTTTGGCGCCTTGGATCCTGCAGCGGGTTTCTGCGAATAAACCTTGTTCAAGATGGCGATTGGTAACTTGTTAACTGCATTAACTTGAAAACCAGCAGCTTGGAGAGTTGCAGTCGCAGTTGCAGCATCCATACCAACCACATTGGGGACATCAACCAGAACGGGTCCCTTGCTGAGGGTTACCTTGATGACTGTTCCTTTTGGAACTAGCGTTCCTGGTGTTGGATCGGTCAAAAGTATTGTGCCCGCGGCGCTGTCATCGTAATCTTCTTGAATGATTTCAGTGGTAAGCCCAAGGGATTTCAAAGTGATAGTCGCATCTTGACTTAGCATCCCAACAATCGGAGGCACTTCCACTGGTGCCGGACCTTTCGAAACCAAGATAGTTACTTGAGTCTCTCGTTTAACTGAGGTGCCGCCAATCGGGTCTGTGCTGACAACTTTTCCGGCGGGAATCAGTTCATCGAAAACTTCTTTCGTCCCGGAAACTATCAAGGTTAAGTCTTCAAGTGCTGAACTTGCATCGTTCGGGTCTTGGCCAGCAAGGTCCGAAGGTATCAAATATCGTTCTTGACCTTTAGAAACCGTTAGGGTAACTGACGAGCCTTTGCGAGCCTTATCGCCGCTTGCGGGGTCAGTCTTTATGACCACACCTGCAGGAATGTCTTCTGAGAATTCCTCAACTACTTCAACACTTAGCTCCAGGGGAGCTAAGATCGCCGATGCCTCGTCGAAAGTAAGGGAAGTCAATGGTGGTACAACTTCGGAGCTGGCGGTGTATTGATACCAAAAGCCACCGCCAACCAATAATGCGGAAATCAATAGCACGGGGACGAATTTTCTAAGTTTTCCGTTACGTGCGGCAGTGCGCTTGACTTGGCCGTCACCGAAACCCAGTTTGGGATCCTGGAGTTGAGTGTTTTCAGGTATTACTTGGTGGACGCCAGGTGTTGGAGTCGGGATAACTTGAGTACTTTGGATTGTCAGGGCAGTAGTCAGAGCTTCGGCGCGAGGAACTGCCGAGATTGCTCGAATCACTGCCTCGCGAAAGTCTCGGGCACTTTGAATACGCTCTAGCGGTGACTTCCTAGTCGCGGCGAGGACTAAGTGGTCTACTGCAGGAGGAACATCTGGCTGAACGATACTTGGCGCAGGAACTTCGCTGTTGACATGTTGGTAGGCAACATCAAGCGGTGAAGCACCAGTGAATGGAACTAAGCCGGTTACCATTTCGTAGAGCAAGATGCCGCACGAGTAGACATCTGATCTCTGATCGACTGCAAGTTGCTGTACTTGCTCGGGAGACAAGTAAGCCATTGTGCCAAGCAGCACTGCTCCGGTGGAATCGCTAACCGGGGTATCGCTAATGACTCGAGCTAGTCCAAAATCAGTGACCTTGATGTGACCGTCATTTGTTATCAGGACATTTTCAGGTTTTATGTCTCGATGAACGAATCCTGCATCATGCGCCGAACTTAAACCAGAGAGAATCGAACTTATGATTTCCAAGGCATGTGCGCTGGTAAATGGACCAGATTGCGCCATAACTTCGCGGATAGTGCGTCCTTGAACAAATTCCATAACGAGGAACGGGTATCCAGCACTGATTCCCTGGTCATGAACTGCAACTACATTTGGATGGGTTAGCGCAGCGGTAGCTCGGGCTTCTTGGGTAAAGCGCTCCACAAAATCTGGATCGTTAACTAGCACCCCACCGAGAACTTTTAGGGCGACAGTTCTGCCGAGGCGAAGGTCAGTTCCGCGATATACGGTGGCCATACCACCACGGGCAATTAGCTCATCGACGCTATAGCGCTCTTCCAAAACTTTCCCAAGTAGCGGGTCTAGGTTTGGCGAATCGCTCACTGCTTCATTCTAGATGCCGCCACGAAAACTCGTCTGCGCGCCACGACAGGGTAGATTTAGATTTAACCGAAAGAGAGCGCGATGTCGAAGTTTGCATATGTCAGCGTGCTCTTGGGCTGCCTTGCAGGCACCGCATGGTTGGAATTTTTCCTGAGAACCAAGGTCTATCGACGAACAATTAGATTGCTCCTAACGGTTCTTCCGGTACTTATTGTTTTCGCCATCTGGGATGCCTACGCCATTGCACAAGGACACTGGACCTTTGATTCACGCTACGTAACTGGTGTCACCACAATTGCAAACATTCCGCTCGATGAAATTTTGTTCTTTATCGTGATTCCAATCTGCGCCATTTTGTCATTCGAGGC
>CANKTT010000092.1 GCA_947486505.1 Actinomycetota bacterium
TCATTAGTTGGAATCGATGGATCAGGCAGCAACTGGACTGCAGCCGATACGATTTTGGTGGCATCCCGGTCGCAAATTACAGCGCCGTCCATTTTTGCTAATTCGCGTAATCGAGTGGAAGTGAAATCAATGTTTACATCAAAGCCACCACTGCTGATTGTGTTGATTGTTTTGTCTTGGCCCAACACGATTAAAGCGCCAGTATTACCTCGCAAAATTCGCTCTAAGCCATCGCGTAATTCTGTCCCGGGGGCAACTTGTGCCAAAACTGACCTTAATAATTCAGCAGAGTTAACTTGCTCTTTGGTTCTCACGAATGTTCTTTCTCACTGGAGTTGTGTTGAGTCTACGACCGATCTTAATAAATTTGTAGGATTGGCAAAGAAATTTAGATTGCGTTTACCGCATCGACAAGTGAGCCGACTTCGATAAGTCGAAGGCCTTTGACTCCTGGAGGCAGCCGAGTGCCCTTTGGCGCAAGAGCGGTCTTGAATCCAATTCGTGCAGCTTCACTTAACCTTTGATTCATTCCAGGAACTGGTCGGACATCACCACTTAGCGCTACTTCACCGATTGCCACTAAGTCGATTGGCAATGCGGTATCTCTGGCTGCAGAAGTAATTGCCAGGCACATAGCCAAATCGGCACCCGGATCTGAAATCTTGGCCCCGGCAACTGTGGCCAAGTACACGTCTTTATCCCAAAGCTTTAGGCGAGCTGCCCGTTCGGTGACCGCGATCAACATTGCGGCACGAGCATTATCAAAACCTGTAGTTCGCCGCATTGGGTTATTGCCTGGACTTGTTGTGGTCAGTGCTTGAACCTCTACCAGCAAGGCTCGTCGACCTTCTAACGTAATCGCGATGCAGGTACCAGGAATGGCTTGCTCGCGCTGCGAACGAAATAGCGCCGATGGGTCTGTGACCTGGCGCAAGCCATCATCGGCTTGTTCAAAACAAGCAACCTCGTCTGCTGGACCATAGCGATTTTTGTTAGCTCGAAGCAACCGCAATGGAGTTCCGCGGTCTCCTTCGAAAGTAAGAACCGTGTCAACTAAGTGCTCGAGGGAGCGCGGTCCAGCAACCGAGTTATCTCGGGTTGATTGCCCAACCAAGAGCAGAGGCATTCGGCGCCCTTTAGCGGCTCGCGTTAAAACCTGGGTGACTTCATGCACCTGGGCCACACCGCCAGCACGACCATCTAAGTCCGCCGAAGCAATAGTTTGCACACTGTCGACGATTAACAAGTCTGGATCGACGTGTTCGACATGACCTAGCAGCACAGCTAAATCAGTTTCGTCGGCGATTAATAAGGAGTCAGCGTTAACTCCGATACGTCTGGCACGGATACCAATTTGTTCCGCAGATTCTTCGCCCGAAATGTATAAAACTTTTCTCGGCTTACCAGATGCTCTCGCAAATTTATCTGCGGCTTCAAGTAGCAAAGTAGATTTTCCTACACCAGGCTCGCCAGCTATCAAAACACATTGGCCAGCAACTAATCCGCCACCAAGTACCCGATCAAACTCCTCGATTCCAGTTGAAGTTCGCTCAACTTCACCAAGTGGAATTTCTTTGACAGGGCGAGCAGGTTTTCCAGGGGCAACTCCAGCAGTTGAAGTGCGCAACCCGGCGCTACTCGCCGAAGTTGTCGATTCGACTACTGAGCTCCAGGCTTGGCATTCTGGGCAGCGACCAACCCATTTGTGTCCGTTCCAACCGCACTCGGTGCACTTGAATGTTGCGCGAACTGCTTTAGCCATGACCTTAGGTTACGCGCCAGCACCGACAGGCGTGGCTTTTGGTGCGGCTATAACGAAACAACGAGCCTGTGAATAAAGTTTTAGGATTTTGGCGTTGCCGGATGAATAGCAAGGTACTTGATGGCACGGGTGTTGTCGGACGCCTTTGCGGCGGCGATCATTTCTTCGCGTGCTTGGCAATGCTCTGCCAATACCTTGTATGCCTTTTTACCCATTAGCGCAGTTAGCTCTGGTTCATAGGACTGATAAACCGCGCGAGCACCTACGTGGGCTTCAGTTGCAGTTGTGCAGTACCAATCTAAATCTTCGCCACCAGGACCCCAGCCGCGTCGGTTGTATTCTTCAATGCCAATCACGACAATGTCTACGTCATCTGGACGCTTTACTTCTTCAAAAGTTCGACGGATCGGAAGTTCCCAACAAACTTGTGGTTTGGTCACTAGAGGATTTACGCCAAGTTGACCGGCAAGGATGTGCAGTGAGCAGCCATCGCCGCCTTCGAAGTCGTTGCGGTTGTGGAAAATGCAAGCCCCGTTATATGCCCGAGTTTTCTTTGAACCATCATCGTCTTTTTCGAACATGCCATTCTTATGACCCTCTTTGTGATTTTGCCAAATCTCTGGAGTCAGCATTGCAGCATATTTCTTGGTGTTTTTTAAGTCCTCTTTGTCTGCAATGTGAGCGCCCAGGTTGCAACAACCTACGTCAGGATTTTCTTTGTCGATACCTTTGCAGCCATTTCCCCAAATGCAAGTCCAGCGACTTGTTAGCCACGTTAGATCGCAGCGATACAGATTTGTGTCATCTTCGGGATCCACAAACTCGACCCACGCGCGAGGGAAATCTTGACTCTTTTCAACCACGGATAAATTCTATTGTGTTTGGGAGTGCTTGCGCACACTGCACCTAGTCCACTAGTAATGTTTTGGCTATGCGAATGGGAGTGTTAGACGTAGGTTCAAACACTGTTCACTTGCTGATAGTCGATGCTCACGTAGGCGCCGCCCCAATTCCAGCAATGTCCCAAAAGTACGAACTTCGTCTTGCCGAGCAGCTCAAGAACGATGGCGACTTAAAGAAATCCTCCGTTAAGTCCTTGATTGAAGTTCTGCATGAATGCAATAAGTTCATCAACGAACACAACTGCGATGAACTACTTGCCTTTGCCACATCCGCCATCAGAGAGTCAAAGAATTCTGATGAAATTTTAGAAAAAATAAAAGTGGAAACTGGGATCGATCTGCAAGTTCTTGATGGTGAACATGAGGCGATTCTTACTTTTCTGGCGGTGCGCCGTTGGTTTGGCTGGTCATCTGGCCGATTGTTAGTCGCAGATATCGGTGGCGGTTCGTTAGAAGTAGCTATTGGAGCTGATGAACATCCTGAGCTGGCTATTTCAACACCGCTTGGGGCAGGAAGACTAACGCGCGATTTCTTCACCTCTGAAATTCCGAGTGACGATGAAATTAATGCGTTAAGAACGCATATTAATAACACTTTGGAAACAGATTTCTTGCACTTACAAACAGGCGAATTCGATCACGCGGTTGCTACCAGCAAAACATTTAGACAATTGGCTCGACTAGGCGGTTCTGCGCCCGCAAGTGAAGGTCAACGAGTGCAGCGGGAATTAACTTCAGTGAGCCTTGGTAATTGGGTGCCAAAGATTGCCCAAATGAACTTTGAGCAGCGAGCACAATTGCCTGGCATTTCAGTTGGACGAGCCGAACAGTTGTTGGCGGGAGCAATAGTGGCCCAAGAGACTATGGAGTTTTTGAAGTTAGAAACCTTAGAAATCTGTCCCTGGGCGCTCCGAGAAGGAATCATCTTGCGTCGACTGGACTGGTTTGCCGACGATGCCGAGTAACTCAATAACCGCGTAAAGTTGGGGCTAGATCCAATATCTGGGTCACCTTAGGTGGGAGAGCCATGCTTCGCGAGTTACTTGTTTCAGCATCACGCAGTCAAAAGTTGGAGCACTTGGTATCAACCTCGCCATTAAGTCGTGGCGTAGTGAATCGATTTGTAGCAGGAACTACTACTGCAGATGTGGTTTCAACTGTTGAAAATCTTCATAGCCTGGGTCTTCTAGCAACCGTGGATCGACTTGGTGAAGACACTTTGGACCGGGCAGCAGCAGATGCGACCGTAGCTGATTACAAAGATGTGCTTCGCGCATTGTCCGGCGCTGGTCTGTCAGATAGCGCTGAAGTTTCAGTCAAGTTGTCTGCAGTCGGTCAAGCACTAGGTGACAACGGTGAAGGTATCGCACTTGAAAATGCTTTAGAGATTTGTTCTGTCGCAAAACAAGTTGGCACCACCGTGACATTCGACATGGAAGATCACACGACAATTGATTCAACGTTGCGAATTTTGTCCCAAGTCCGCAAAGAATTTCCAACTACAGGTGGCGTACTTCAAGCTCAACTGCATCGAACTGAAGATGATGTCACTGCATACTCCTACCGAGATTCCCGAATTCGGCTATGTAAAGGCGCCTATGCGGAAGCAGCTGACGTTGCGTTCGTGGACCGCGGCGAAATTGATAAGGCTTACGTACGAAGCATGCGCACTTTGATCGAATCTGATGCCTACCCAATGTTGGCAACACATGACCCTCGTCTGATTCAGATTGGTCAAGCCCTTGCGTTACGAACTGGTCGAGGTAAGGAAACTTTCGAATTCCAAATGCTCCTCGGGGTTCGCCCGGACGAGCAAGTTCGTTTAGCCGAGCTTGGTCACAAGGTTCGGGTATACGTGCCTTACGGCGACCAGTGGTACCCATACTTGATGCGTCGCATGGCAGAAAAGCCATCGAATCTTGCGCTCTTCGTACGTTCCTTAGTTTCCAAAGGTTAGGACTTGCAATATGACGACCGCCATTATCGGAGCCGGTGTAATGGGCGAGACCCTTTTGTCAGGTTTGTTACGAGCTGGAGTTTCTAAGTCAGATCTACTGATTGCTGATCGGCGGATTGAAAGATCAGCCGAAGTTACTGAAAAACATGGCGTTGTAAATGGCACCAACCAAGAGGTTTCAGCCAAAGCTGACACCGTTGTTTTAGTTGTAAAGCCACAAGACATGGCCATAGTTCTTGCAGAGATCAAAGATTGCCTTAAACCAGGAACTCTCGTGGTATCGCTTGCGGCCGGAATCACGACAAGTTTTATTGAGGATTTGCTACCTGCAAAGACTCCAGTCATTCGGGTAATGCCCAACACTCCAGCGCTGGTTGATCAAGGTATGGCTGCAATCAATCCTGGCTCCAATTGCACAGACGAACACCTACAAACTGCTGAGACATTGCTGCGAAGTGTTGGACAAGTTATCAGAGTTCCTGAGAAGTATCAGGATGCAGTAACAGCAATTTCAGGTTCTGGACCGGCTTATATTTTTTACGTCGTTGAGGCGATGATTGAAGGCGGAGTAATGCTTGGTCTGCCACGCGATGTTGCAAACGAGTTAGTTTTACAAACGGTTTATGGCGCAGCAACCATGCTTCGAGAAACTAAGGAACATCCAACAGTTTTGCGAGAACAAGTTACTTCACCAGGTGGAACAACAGTTGCGGCGCTGAGACAGTTTGATGACTTTAAAGTTCGAGCAGCGTTTTTGAGTGCAATGGAAGCAGCGCGAGATCGTTCAAAAGAACTGGGTATGCAATAACCAGTTCTTTTGAACAAGTAAATACAGTTCAAAATTGTGTTTGCCATGCAAACCATCAGATAGGTATCAATAAATTACACTCGTGTAATTTAAGTTACTTTCTGAACCGACTATCACTTAAGCCCCATTCGCCACTAATGTAAGCATCTACGAATGAGTGTGATGTTCAGCCCGGAGGGGAAGCCGGTGCTTAGCCCACACAGAATGGTGATGGTGACCTATGGGTGCATCTATTGAACGTCCGCTCGGAGAAGTTCGCTTTTTGACAGTTGCCGAAGTTGCAACTGCAATGCGCGTATCAA